>JAZGBI010000107.1 GCA_036476315.1 Candidatus Neomarinimicrobiota bacterium
ACCATCCCTTCTCTCAGGGAGAGGTGGGGCGGTGCGGGGTTGCCATCAGCAGTCTCGACGATATGGAGATCATGTTTCAGGGGATCGATCTTGGCAGGGTGAGCGTTTCACAGACCATTAACGGTCCCGCCATTGTTCTTCTCGCCTTCTACATCGCCGTGGCGGAAAACCGGGGTGTTCCCCTCACGGAATTAAGGGGAACCCTGCAGAATGATATTTTGAAAGAATTCATCGCCCAGAAGGAGTGGATTTTTCCCCCCGGGCCTCACATGCGACTTATCGTTGACACCATCGAGTTTTGTACGGAGCGAATGCCTAAGTTCAATCCGATTTCGGTGAGCGGTTATCACATTCGAGAAGCCGGATCAACCGCGGCTCAGGAACTTGCTTTTACTCTCCTGGATGGGTTCACCTACGTGGAACATGCGCTCGAAAGGGGCATTCATATCGATGACTTCGCACCCAGACTATCATTCTTCTTTAATTCCCATCTCGATTTCTTTGAAGAAATCGCTAAGTTCCGTGCGTCAAGGCGGATCTGGGCGCGGCGAATGAGGGAACACTACGGGGCGAAGGATCCCCGGTCATCGAAGCTCCGATTTCACACCCAGACGGCAGGATGTACCCTTACAGCCCAGCAGCCGGAGGTTAATGTGGCCCGGACCGGATTCCAGGCCCTGGCAGGAGTTTTGGGTGGCACCCAGTCCCTTCATACGAATTCCATGGATGAGACCCTGGCCCTCCCGACTGAAAAAGCGGCTGAGATCGCGCTGAGAACTCAACAACTGATTGCCCATGAAACCGGAGTTGCCAACGTGGCTGATCCTCTGGGAGGGTCCTGGTATGTTGAATCTATCACGGACAGAATGGAAGAAAAGGCTGAGGAGTACTTCAGCAAAGTCGCCGAGTTGGGAGGAGTCATCCGCGCCATTGAAGACGGATTCTTCCAGCGGGAGATTGCCAGGTCAGCTTTCGATTACGAGAAAAAGGTGAACGAAAAAGAGAGGATTGTGGTGGGTGTAAATGAATTTGTAAAAGAGGGAGAAAAGCCAGAAATTCCAATCCTCGAAATCGGAAAAGGAGCGGAGATGAGGCAAACTGAGAACCTGGCTCAATTGCGAGGCCGAAGGGAATCTCACGCTGTTGATCAGGCACTGAAAAACATTGAGAAGGCCGCGGCATCAGATGAGAATCTTGTACCCCTCGTCGTTGAAGCGGCAAAGGCCGACGCGACGCTTGGTGAAATTGTGAGCAGTATGAAGATGGTCTTTGGTGAATGGCAAGAATCGGCCGTTTTCTAAGATTCAGAAGATAAGAGCGGGGAGTCGAGGATGAAAATAAACAGGAAATTTCCCGTCGTCATCGCGGGTATCGCGGCCCTTCTTGTTCTCTGGGTGGCCGTGGGGTTTGAAGGAAATGAGCTACCCTACCTCACCATTGAGGAGCTGCAAGAGACTGGGACGTCAGAATCGGCCAAGCGTTTCCGGCTGGGAGGGAATGTCCAGGAGGGATCAGTTGTGAGAGCCGAGGAGAATCCACTGGACCTTTCCTTTAACCTGAGTCAGGGAGGCGAGACTCTGCCCGTCAGATACCACAAAATAGTTCCGGATATGTTCAAAGAGGGTGGCGAGGTCATTGTGGAGGGATACTATGTTGACGGAGAGTTTCGGGCGGATAACCTGATGACGAAATGTGCATCCCGATATGAGGGAGACCTGCGGGAAGCCGAATCCTCTGGTTAATCCTGTGGACTGTTGAGCCATGAACACGATGCCTCTCTACGGGGCGACTCTTCTTAATCTCTCTCTGGGTCTTGCCGTTCTTTCTCTGCTGATCCTGACGCTGTACGTCAAAAGAGGTGACTACCGTCTTTTCCTCACGGGTCAGCGAGCTGCCCTGGGTGCCTCCTTTCTCATACTCCTGGCCACTACCACGCTCCTGGCCAGCCTGGTGCGGGGCAATTTCGATGTCGATTTTGTGGCACGGTACACCAGCTCGGCCACCCCTTTAACCTTCAAATTTGCTGCCCTGTGGGCCGGCCAATCGGGATCGCTTCTCTTCTGGCTGCTAATTCTGTCTCTCTATGCCACGATCGTGATTTTCCAGAACCGGAATCGTCATCGCGTGTTGATGCCCTATGTGATCATAACCCTGGTAACCATCCAGTTGTTCTTCTTGCTGCTTGTGAATTTTGTATCAAATCCCTTCGCTCCTGTAGAAGTTGATTTCGCGATTCAGGACGGATTGGGACTGAATCCCCTTCTCCAAAACTGGGTCATGGCAATCCATCCTCCCATGCTCTATCTTGGCTATGTGGGATTTTCTGTCCCCTTCGCTTTTGCCATTGCCTCTCTTCTCTCAGGGAAACTCGATGCCCTCTGGGTCAGAACCATCCGGCGCTGGACCCTTTTCACCTGGCTGGTGCTCGGGTGCGGCGTTCTGCTCGGAGGCTATTGGGCCTATAACGAATTGGGCTGGGGAGGATATTGGGCGTGGGATCCTGTTGAAAATGCTTCACTTATGCCATGGCTTACCGGCACCGCTTTTGTCCACAGCATCATTATTCAGGAAAAAAAGAACATGCTGCGTGTCTGGAATATGATCCTTATCATCGCGACATTTGTCCTCACGATTTTTGGTACGTTCCTGACCCGCAGCGGTGTCGTCTCATCGGTTCATTCCTTTACCCAGTCATCTCTCGGTCCCATGTTTCTGGGATTTGTTCTTCTTATCGTTTCGGTGAGCGTTTTCCTTCTCGTGAAACGTCTTCAGGACCTCCGGTCGGAAACGCGGATGAAATCATTTCTCTCAAGAGAGAGTGGTTTCCTGTTCAACAACGTAATCTTTGTAAGCCTCTGCTTCGTTGTGATCTGGGGGACTCTCTTCCCGATCGTTTCTGAAGCCGTGCGGGGTACCCAGATCAGCGTCGGTATCCCTTTCTTCAACCAGATAGCCGTACCTCTGGGACTCCTCCTGCTTCTGTTGGCGGGCGTCGGGCCACTTCTGGCATGGAGGAAGACGTCAAGGGAGAGTCTGATCAGAAATTTCTCCGTACCCGTGCTAATCGGTCTTACAGCTTTTCTGGTCTCCACCTTTTTCGGTATCCGATCCTTTTACCCCTCGGTCACCATCGCTTTCAGCTTCTTCGTTTTGGGCGCAATTGGACTTGAGTTCTACCGGGGTATCCGGGTCAGGATGAAGAAGTTTCGGGAAAACATTTTCCAGGCACTGATGAAAATGGTATCGAAGAATCGATCCCGGTATGGCGGATACATTGTCCATACGGGCATCGTGCTCATGTTCATCGGCTTTGTGGGAAAAGCTTTTGATGCCGAGCAGGACTGGACAATGCGAGTGGGAGATGAGGTTCGGCTGGCGGACTATACGATCAGTTTGAGTAACCTGAGAGAGGAGGAACGGCCGAACCATTATGCGTGGATTGCTTCCCTCGTCGTGACTAAGGGCGAAAGGGAGATAACCCGACTTTATCCTGAAAAACGTATCTACTTCCATCGCAACCCCGATCCGAACCGGAGACAACCCCACAGCGAACTGGATATTTACTCCACCTTGAAGGAAGACATATATGCCGTATTTGGCGGCATAGACACCGGGGAAAACCTCGTGTCCATGAAAATCATGGTTAACCGATTGGTCAGATGGGTATGGATAGGCGGCTACCTGCTGCTCCTGGGCACCATTATTGCACTCTGGTCGCCACGGAAAAAACTAAAAAGTTAGGCGGTATGTTTTCTTTTTTCATGATTGTCCTGACCTTCCTCGTGGTGGGCGGATTTGTCATTCAACCTCTTCTCATGAAAAGGGTGGAGAATCCTTCCAGCGGCGACGCGTCTGCAACCATTCTGAACCGGCAGAAGGAGGTCATCTACAAGCAGATTAAGGAGGCGGAAATGGAGTTCGAGATGGGCAATCTGGCGAAGGAGGATTTCGAGCGTACTCGAAATCAGTTGAAGGAAGAAGCCACTCACATCCTGCAGAAGATGCGAAAAACGGGCGAAAAGTCAGTGTAGTGCCCTCTGATTGAATCTTTTCCACTCCCCATAATTCACAGGTTCCACCAATCATGATGTCCGTAGAGAATCTCAGAAAAACCTATCACCTTCGTCCCGTGCTTAGAGATGTCACCTTCCAGGTCGGGGAGGCGGCATCCGTGGGCATATTCGGGAAGAATGGGGCGGGGAAGACAACACTTCTGAAAGTTATTGCAAGAATCTGTTCGTGCGATGGAGGTGATGTGAGATTCGACGGCCGTTCCATCATGAAAGGTCCCGCTTCGAACCGGCAGGGTATTCTATACCTTGGTCATCAGCCTAACCTGTATCCCATCCTCACGGCTGAGGAGAACTTGAGGTTCGTCTGCCGCCTTTACGGGCTGGCCATTTCGGAAGAGGAACTGCTGGCTACACTTGAGGAGGTGGGGTTGGTCCGTCAGCGGTGGGACCCCATCCGGTACTATTCGCGCGGAATGCTTCAAAGGCTTGGAATTGCAAAGGCAATGGCTGTCCCCTGGAGGCTCCTACTCATGGATGAACCTGTCACAGGCCTGGATGAGAAGGGAATTGAACTCCTCGAAAGATTCATCCTGCGGTGTCAGGAACAACAAAAGAGCTTGATCGTCGTTTCCCACCAACTCTCCTGGCTCGAAAGGTTCTGTTCTTCCATTCTCAATCTCGTAGACGGCGAAGTTCACGAAATCTCACCCCGGTGAATAGATAGAAAGACCGAAACTTGTTCCTGACTGTCCTCAAAAAAGACTTACTGGTGGAGCTTCGAAGCAAGGAAATCGTTATCTCCATGATCGCCTTTGGAGTTTCAGTAATTCTGCTCTATTCATTCTCTTTCAATCAGTCCCCCGAGACGTTTTCTATCTTCTCAGCGGGACTGTTGTGGATGGTTTTCCTTTTCATTTCAGTCCTCGGCCTGCACCGTTCGTTTTCCCTCGAAAAGGAGTTTGATGCCATGGGCCTCATGCTGTCTGCTCCCGTCGACCGGTCGTACATTTTCTTGAGCAAATGGTTGAGCGGTCTGGCTTTCCTCCTGGTTTCGCAATCTGTCATTGTTCCTCTGTTCTGGCTATTCCTCCATCTCCCCATTCCTGGAAATCTGGGAGGTTGGATCGGGCTGTTCATACTTTCGGATTTGGGGATTACTTCAATTGGCAGTCTCGTTTCCGGCATCACCATGCGGGCAAGAATGGGGGAAATATTACTCCCGATTCTACTGTTTCCCCTGGTTTCTCCCCTTCTCATTGCTGCCGTAAGATCCACCCATGCCCTCATGAATAACCAGGACTTTGGTGAGTGGAGAATCTGGATACAATTGATGACAACATTTGTGGTTGCGTTTGCTCTAATGGGATACGTAATCTTTGATCATGTGAGTGAACAATGAGGAAACCGTTCCACTCCAAAACAAGTTCCCGTATTATGTTGGCCGTTATCTCCACAATGGCCATCGCGGGTCTCTTTCTCGTGCTGGAGTTCACTCCCTCCATCAGTGGGCAGGCGGGGGACGTTATGGCTCAGAAGATCTTCTATTACCATGTCCCCTCGGCCTGGACGACCGGACTGGCTTATTTTGTTGTCATGATCGCGGGCATCCAGTTCTTGAGGACGGGTGACCACAAGTGGGATTGGGTGGGACTTGCTTCGGCGGAAATCGGTACGCTTTTCTGCGCTCTTGTTCTTATTACCGGTCCTATATGGGGAAAGGCCGCCTGGGGTCAGCCCTGGACGTGGGAACCCCGTCTGGTTACAACACTTATCCTATTCTTGATCTACGTTGGTTATTTCATGCTGCGCCAGTTTGGGGGTCATTACGAAAGGGCGGCGAGGAACTCGGCAGTCCTGGGAATATTGGCGTTCGTGGACGTCCCCATCGTCTACGTTTCTCTCAAGTTCTGGAGTGAGGAGACACAAGCTCACCCCCAGGCCCAGATGGGAGGACAGTCGACGACTATTCTATGGATATTCCTCTTTGTCCTCTCCACATTTGCACTTCTGTCCGTGCATATGATTCGATATAGAATCCACCTGCTTTCGTTAAGAAACGAATTGTTGACAGGGAATCATGGAATATAGTCATTTTGGCTACTTTCTGGCCGTCTGCATCATCGTGTTTGGCACTGTTATCGGCTGGCATATCCGGATGCTCTTCATCGAAAAAAGACTCATGAAAAGACTCGATTATCTCAGGGGCAGAAGAGGGGAGACCGACTCCGACGATGGGTAGAAGAATCGTCCACGTTGTTGGAACGGGAACCATCGGGGAGCCTCTAATCGGGCTCCTGGCAGACTATCAGGTTCAGTTGGGAATCGATGAGGTGACATTCCACAAGAATTCTCCGCTTTCTTATGAGCGTGCCAAGGTGCGAGACCTGATGACCAGGGGAGCCCGTCTCGCTGTCTACGGGGACTCCTACGATGGATTCAAGAAGATCGGAATAGAGCCCGACTTTGAGGGGGAAGAGGCGATTGAGCGGGCGATGGTCGTGGTTGACTGTACCCCAAAAGGTGTGGGTCACAGAAACAAGCATAGGTACTATAACAAATTCACTGACTGCGTGAAAGGCTTCCTGGCCCAAGGGAGTGAGCACGGCTTTGGCATGAAATATGCCCGGGGTGTGAATGATGAGGCTCTCACCAAGAATGAATCGCAATTCGTCCAGGTTGTTTCTTGCAACACCCACAACATAGCGGCCCTTGCAAAAACGATCGGTTTCCACGAAGGGGAATATACTCTGGAGGAGGGAAGGTTTGTCTGCATCCGGAGGGCAACGGACATCAGCCAGACCAGTTCATTTATCCCCGCTCCGGTTGTGGGTAAGCACAGTTCGGAGAATTACGGAACGCATCACGCCAGGGACGCCGTCCTGCTCTTTGAGACCATGGACTACTCTCCCGACCTCTTCTCATCGGCTATGAAGACAAATTCCCAGTACATGCACGTCATCTGGTTTAACCTCAGAGTCCGGGAACAGCTAACCCTTGATACAGTCATTGAGCGATTGACCCGCAATCCGATGATTGCCCTAACGGAGAAAACATCCACCAGTCAGGTCTTCTCTTTTGGGAGGGATCACGGTCACTACGGCAGGATTCTGAATCAGACGGTAGTCGTTCTCCCTTCACTGACTGTCCGCAACGGGAATGAGGTGGTTGGATACTGTTTTACTCCTCAGGATGGCAATTCAATGCTGAGCTCCATCGCTGCGGCGGAGTTTTTTCTCCATCCCCATTCGTGGGAAGACAAGATACAGTGTTTGTCTCATCTCTTCTTCTCTGAAGTGTAGGGGAAGGAATCCGGGTTCTCCAGTGAGATAAGCTCCTGTGAAAGTGACAGAGTGTATTGAGCAAGCCAATTCAACTCTCTTCAGTTATGAAATTATTCCCCCATTGAGAGGTGGCACAGCCCAGCGGATTTTCGATCTGGTGGAACAGCTGGTGCCGTTTGATCCTCCCTTCATCGACATGACAAGTCGTGCCGCGGAGGTCTACCATGAGAAGCTCCCCGATGGGGCAACTCGGCGCCACATCCGTAGGAAACGGCCTGGTACAATTGGACTGACTGCCGCTATCAAGAATCGGTACGATTTGGAAACGGTCCCACACATCCTCTGCCACGGCTTTACCCGCGAGGAGACGGAAGATGCCTTGATTGAACTCAATTACCTGGGTATCAATAATGTGATGGCCCTGACGGGCGATCAGACGGAACGAATGAGTCCGGGAAATGAGAAAAGTACTATCAATAGATACGCGAGTGAACTGGTGGAACAGATTGTGAATATGAACCAGGGCATCTATCTGGAAGCGCTGGAAGACACTCATCCCACGGACTTCTGTATTGGTGTGGGGGGTTATCCTGAACTTCACAGTGAGTCTTCCGATTGGGAAGCGAATATTCGGTTCGTGAAGAATAAGGTTGACGCAGGGGCCCATTATATTGTGTCACAGATGTTTTTTGGAAATTCGGATTTCTTCCGGCTTGTGAAAGACTGCAGAAAAGCGGGAATTAGGGTGCCAATTATTCCAGGGTTGAAAGTCCTCACTACGAAGCGGCACCTGACTCTTCTACCCGAGCTCTTCAACGTTGAAGTACCTGAGCCGCTGGCCAGCAGAGCGAGAGAAGCAGATCCCACGGAGGTGAAGAGGATAGGAATTGAGTGGGCCCTGGAGCAGTGTCAGGGTCTCATTGAAGCCAGCGTTCCCTGCATTCATTTCTACATCATGCAAGATGCCTCTACCGTGGCAAAGATCGTATCCCAACTGATATAACCCAATTGTCAAACACTCACCATTTTCCACACAGCCAAAAGATGCCATCTCTCACTTTAAATTCTTTCTCAGGGAACAACTGAGGGGGAAATGACTGAAACTCTGGAAAGACTTTTCGAGAACCATCTCGAATCGTCGGGTCTGGTTCCACGGGATTCTTGCGGAATCGTGGCCGTGTCGGGGGGACCGGATTCCGTCGCCCTTCTCGATTTGCTCTCTGGTGTCGCTAGCAGGTGGGATCTGAAGCTTGGCGTGGCACATTTCAACCACGGGCTGAGGGGAAAGGAATCCGACGCCGATGAACGATTTGTGAGAGAATTGGCTGAAGAGTCCGGTCTCGCCTTCTACCGGTCAAGACTCCCCCGCCAACCTTCCACCACGAACTTGAGTTGGGAAGCGTACGCCCGTCGACTGCGGTACCGGTTTCTGGAGAAAACGAGGGAAAAAGGGGACTTTAACTGGATTGCCACAGGCCATCACGGCGACGATCAGGCCGAGACGGTCCTGATGCGGGTGATTGAGGGCTCGGGCATTCGAGGTCTGAAGGGCATTTACGATAGGCGCTCACTCATCATTAGGCCCTTGTTGCCCTTCACCAGAGATCAGATTATGAACTATGCAGAACGTAAGCACCTTCTGTTTCGAGATGACTCCTCAAACCAGGACAAGAGATTCACGCGCAATCTTGTTCGCCACGAGCTTATCCCCAGAATCCGGGATCTGAATCCAGGTTTTACTCGCAGCATTTCCCGCCTGACCAAGAATGTCCAGGAACTTGACCTTCTCATCGAAAGTGTGGTGAATGAACGGAGGGTAAGCATTGTCACAGAGGAGGCCGACGGGTGTGCCTCGATAAAGGTTGAACATCTTTCAAAAGAACCCATGATTATTCAAAAACGGCTTATCCAAAGGCTGACATCTTCTGAAGGTGCCGAGTCGCCGTGGCGTCATTCTGTTTGGGTAAACCTCGAGTCATTCTTGAAACGGTCCGCCACAGGGGAGATCCAGACGCTGCCCGACGGATGGAGGCTGTTGAGAGACAGGGATTACTATCTGCTTGAGAAGACGGGTCAGGAGCAGATTGACCGGGGAAAGAAAGAAATTCGATTCCAGGTGGAAAAGCATATCTCTTTCTCGCTGGGTCATCATTTCTTCGAGATGGATATCCAGCCGGCACCGGATCAGTTCTCCCTGAATTCCGAACTTGAGTTTGCCGATTACGACCGGCTGTCGGGTCAACAGATGGTTTTGAGACAGTGGCGGTCGGGGGATCGAATGAGACCGTTAGGACTGAACGGGTATAAGAAGGTGAGCGATATTCTCGTCGACGAAAAGGTGAGCCGCTTCGAAAAGGAACGGCAGTACGTTCTCGTCGCCGGAGAAGACATTGTCTGGCTCTGCGGAATTCGTCTGGATAACCGGTTCAGAGTTCAAGATGACACCCAACAGGTGGCAAAGTTATGGTGGCGCCGCCATTAACTTGGTGGATTCATGAGCCGCCCTGCCCGCCCCTCCCGCGAGGTCGGGTGGCAGGCGGAAAGTTCGCCAAGCTGCACAAAGGTTGTGAGATGACTTACATACGAACAGGTAGGTCGAATCGCGTTACCAGCTTTCTCGTGGATCACGATTTGTCAACTTCCCAATTCTTTGTGTTCTTGGCGTTCTTCTCCCTCCGGAGGAGACCCTGCGGGTCACAGTGATTCCCCTGGAGGTGGCAAGTTAAGGAAACAGGTATGCAAAAGCTTCTGACGGAAGAACAGTTAAGGTCGAGGGTGAAGGAACTCGCGGAAATGATTTCGAGGGATTACGAAGGCAAGGTACCCATATTCATAGGAGTATTGAATGGCAGCTTTATTTTTCTTGCCGATCTTATCAGGGAGTTATCTATAGAGTGCGAGGTAGATTTCATAAAACTGGCGAGTTATGAAGCGGGAAAGTCCATCGGAACCGTACACCTTTTGAAGGATATCTCAGCAGATATTACAGGCCGGGACGTTATCATTGCCGAAGATATCGTTGATACGGGTTTGACCATAAGTTTTCTGAAGACCAGGATGGCGGACGCCGGACCTGCCTCGTTGAAGATCGTAACTTTACTTTTCAAAAAAGAGGTTGCGCGCTTAAATTTTGATCTGGATTATGTTGGCTTTGAAATACCTCCGGGCTTTGTTGTTGGTTACGGTCTAGATTATAATCAGAAGATGAGGAACCTTAGAGCCATTTTCACCATTAACGAGTAGAATCGACGCGAGGAACCGTTGACACAGAACATCCTTCAAAATCAGAGCAGGGGTTAAGATGGGCAGTAACGATTCCCGGCCTCCCAAGAAAAGCCCGAAGGGGGACAGGCCACAGAAAGATGATCAAGGCTTTCAGTGGAAGAATGCCGGGAAAACGTCGGTCATCTGGATTGTCATTCTGATTTCCGCCATTTTCCTTTCCGGTCTTTTCACAAGCAGGGGGAGGAAAGAAGTTGAGATCGAGTACTTTGAGTATCGAGACTATCTGACGTCGAGCCAGATTGCCAGTGCCAAGGTCATCGAGACGGAGTTTCACGGTGTTCTCAAAGAGAACGTGGATCTTGTTATCGATGAAAAAATTGTGGGGTCCATCAACCATTTCGTTTTGACCCTGCCATATGTCAACGAGTCTGTGCTGGCCGAATGGGACACCTACGGCGTTCGGTACGATTTTCGGGAGAGGAAAGTCGACTGGCTCGGATATCTTCTGAGCATGGGGCCGTGGTTGGTTCTGATTCTGTTCTGGCTTTTCCTGATGCGCAGGATGCAGGGGGGAGGGGCCGCCGGACGAGGTCTTTTCAGTTTTGGACGGAGCCGGGCAACATTGTGGACATCTGACAAACCCAAGACCACATTCGCGGATGTTGCAGGATGTGAGGAAGCGAAACAGGAACTCAGTGAAGTGATAGGATTCCTGAAGCACGCTGACCAGTATCAGAAACTGGGGGGAAAGATTCCCAGAGGGGTATTGTTGCTTGGTCCTCCAGGGACGGGCAAGACGATGCTCGCCAGGGCCGTTGCCGGTGAGGCGAGTGTCCCTTTTTTCAGTTTGAGTGGAGCCGATTTTGTTGAAATGTTCGTTGGCGTAGGAGCCTCCCGGGTTCGAGACCTTTTTGAACAGGGGAAAAAGCATGCCCCGGCCATAATCTTTATCGATGAGATCGACGCGGTCGGGCGTCACCGCGGAGCGGGACTTGGCGGCGGTCATGATGAAAGGGAGCAGACGCTCAATGCTCTGCTTGTTGAGATGGATGGTTTTGAGCCCAATACGAACGTCATCCTTCTTGCGGCGACCAATCGCCCGGACGTTCTTGACAACGCTCTTCTCCGTCCCGGGCGGTTTGACCGTCAGGTGGTTGTGGATGTGCCGGATGTCCGTGGCCGGAAAGGGATCTTGCAGGTTCACACTCGCGAAATTCCTCTGCACAAAGACGTGGATCTTGAGGTGGTGGCCCGTGGGACACCGGGTCTGGTGGGAGCCGATCTGGCGAATCTCGTCAACGAGGCAGCCTTGCTGGCGGCGAGAAAAAAGAAGTCCCGGGTGAATATGAATGATTTCGAGGAAGCGAAGGACAAGGTCATGATGGGTGTGGAAAGAAAGAGTATGATCCTCAGTGAGGAGGAGAAGAAACTGACTGCCTATCATGAATCTGGACATGCCCTCGTTGCGGAGCTCCTGCCCAATGCCGATCCCATTCACAAGGTGACCATCATCCCCAGAGGACGGTCCCTGGGCCTCACCTCCCAGCTTCCCATAGATGAAAGACACAATTATTCAGAATCTTATATCAAATCGCGGTTAGAGATCCTCCTGGGGGGCAGGGCGGCTGAAAAGCTGGTTTTTGACGAAATCACAACGGGCGGCGGCAATGATATAGAAATTGCCACGGAGTTTGCAAGGAAAATGGTTTGCGAATGGGGAATGAGCAACCTTCTGGGACCACTGACCTTCGGGAAAAAGGATGAGGAGATTTTCTTGGGCCGTGAAATCGCTACCCGCCGTGACTACAGTGAAACAACGGCCAAGAAAATCGATGAAGAAGTCACGAGAATAGTGGCCGAAGCAGAAATGAAGACTTTCAAACTCCTGAAAAAGAATCTTGGCAAGCTTCACGCCCTTGCCAGTCAGCTCCTTGAGAGGGAAACCATAGACGGGGAAGACGTCCACAAGATTATCGAAACGAAGAAAAAAGCGCGAAAACCATCTCGAAAGAAGGTGGGAAAGATTGGTCGTAATGAAAAGACCCGAAAGTCAGCCAAAGTCCCTCACGAATCCGAGTAAGTTTCTACCTGACTAGTTTTCTCACAGTTCCACAGACAGCCGAAGGTAGGGTCGGTGGACCTTGAGTCCCGAGGCTGTATCTCCATGCTGGCCGAACTTCTGAAACTCCGAAGAACGTTGATCATGGGAGTCGTGAACGTTACGCCTGATTCCTTTTCAGATGGAGGACTGTTCAACACGAAAGAGAAAGCGGTGGAGCACGCCCTTCGCCTGGTGAGAGAGGGGGCGGATATCATTGATGTGGGCGGAGAATCGTCCCGTCCCGAGTCCCACCCGGTAAGTCCCCGTGAGGAAAAGTCACGGGTATTGCCCACTATTGAAGCACTTTCATCCCGGCTCGACCTTCCCATTTCTATCGATACGCGAAGGTCATCGGTGGCACGCGCCGCCCTGCAGTCGGGAGCCAAGCTCGTTAATGATATTACCGGACTTCGACATGATCCCAGAATGGCCGATCTGGTCGCCAGTTCAGACGTACACGTGGTCATCATGCACATGAAAGGAGTTCCCGAGACCATGCAGGTGAATCCGCATTATGATGACCTGATGCTCGAATTGGTCGACTTTTTCAGGGAACGCACGGATTATGCCCTGAGTTCGGGAATCCGGAAGGACCGGATAATTCTGGATCCAGGGATCGGCTTCGGAAAACGGGTAGGTGACAATTTTGTCATACTCAACTCCCTTGAGAGAATTGTCGATCTGGGATATCCCGTCATGGTGGGACCCTCACGCAAATCGTTTATCGGACTGACCCTCGACCTTCCTTCAGATGACAGACTTGAGGGAACGGCTGCGAGCGTGACGACATGCGTGTTAGGTGGTGCCAGAATCGTTCGAGTGCATGATGTGAAACAGATGAAACGGGTCGTAACGATTGCCGATGCCATCCACATGAACGGAGTCGTTGAGTGACACTTTTCAAGATAGGGTTTCTCACTGTCAGCTTGATCGACATTGTTGACATTCTGCTGGTTACATGGCTGTTTGTCACCCTGTACGCGTACTTCAAAGGAACTCGGGCTGGCTACATGTTGGTGGGGCTTATCATTATTCTCGTGGCGTCGTTCCTATCCCGGGCCATCGGAATGAGTGGCATGGTTTGGATCGTGGATCAGGTGCAGACCGTCTGGGTGGTGGCCTTCGTTATTCTTTTTCAGCCCGAATTAAGAAGACTGCTGATATATGTAGGCAGGACTCCTTTCTTCAGGAAACTGTTCAGTGTTGGGACATCCACTACCGTTGACGCCGTGGTGGAAGCAGCCCAGGCTTTGAGGGACCGGGGATGGGGTGGCCTGATCGTCTTGCAGCGGGATACCGGCTTGAAAGCGCTCAAGGAAGCCGGCACCCCATTGAAGGCAGAAGTCACGGCTCCCCTGCTCGTCTCCATTTTTAATCCTGATTCTCCCCTGCACGACGGAGCAGTCATCATTCAGAACGATATCATCGAAGCGGCCCAATGTATTCTCCCACTGACCGAAAGCGATCTTGTGGATCCCGAAATGGGAACCCGTCACAGAGCCGCTCTGGGAATCAGCGAAGAAACCGACGTGATTGGCGTCGTTGTGTCCGAAGAAAAGAGACGGATTTCCGTGGCCATGAACGGAGTTTTCCGTCTCAATCTTGATGAATTTTCCTTGCGGCGGTTTTTAAACGAGAATCTGTTCATGGGCTCTGGGGAATGAAGAACCAAGAGCCAACCGTCCACCATAAATGAAGACATGGGAAAAGGCATGAGTGCTTCATGAATAGTGTAAACTATGTCTTGACACTAAAGTGTAAACCATGTCCTGATTTCA
>JAZGBI010000108.1 GCA_036476315.1 Candidatus Neomarinimicrobiota bacterium
CTAAGTCGATGCCGGGATACATGGCTCCCATAAATCCAAAGATGATGAAGAGATAGGGGAGATAGCCACCAGCCAGCTTCCCCAGTTTTTCCTTGATCGAAGCAGCGTCTATTTTTTCGATGGCCACCGCGTCAAAAAGATCCTTGTCAAGTTTCAATTGTTCGATACGGCGCCCCACTATTTTCTGGTCCCATTCCTCGATCACTTCCGACAGCCTCTGCTCCGCAACACCAAAAGCCTCAGAAGACTTGAACATAATTTGAATTGTCCCCTGTTGGTGGGCCGAGATGTGACCGGGGAATTCGGGCGCCACGATAACACCACCGTCCAGCTCCTCCCTCGATATCATGGGAAGGATGCTGTCCGCATGAACCCCCCCAATCAGGTTGAAACGATCATCGCCTTGAACCAGTTCGTATAATTCTTCGGCATACTCTTTTCCCACAAACGCAATGTTCAACTGTTTAGCCTCGGCTTTTTCCATCTGGGATTGCTGAATCTTCACGACCACGGTGATAAGCAGGGGGACCAACACCAGAGGCACTACCACCATCATCAGGATCGTCCGCCGGTCCCTCAGCGTGTCTTTCATTTCCTTCAGGAAGATTCTTAGCACTCTCATTGCTTACATCTCATAACCGGAGAATTCACCTCATGCTTCTCCCACAAGGTGAATGAATTCGTCTTCGAAGGTGGGTTGAGTCATGTCTGACTCGAATTTCTCCAGCGTGCCGCGGAAATAGAGCTTGCCGCGGTGTATGATGGCAACGTCGTCGCACAGGAGTTTTACTTCTCCCATGCGGTGAGTGGAAAAAATGACTGTCTTCTTGTCCTCTCTACATGAGCGTATCAGGTCGATAATGGCCCGGGAGGTCATCACATCCAGTCCGGAGGTGGGCTCATCGAATACCACAATGTCAGGATCGTGAATGATCGTCCTGGCAATCGACACTTTCTGTTTCATTCCGGAACTCAGCCGTGCGATACGCCGGTCTGCAAAATCGTGTATGCCCAGTACGGTGAAGAGCTCTTCTTTTCGCTCAGCGAATCTCGACGAATCCATGCGGTGCAAAGATGCCATATAACGGACCATCTCCAATGGAGTCAAACGGTCGTAGAGGGCCGTCTGGCCGGTCATGAACCCGATCCGACGCCTCACTTCTTCAGGGTGAGTCTGAGTGTCGAAGCCTGCCACGGAAATGGTCCCTGAGGTGGGTTTCAGCATCGTCGCCAGCATTCTGAGAGTCGTGGTTTTTCCAGCGCCATTGGGCCCGATTAAACCGAAGACCCTTCCGGGCGTGCATTGAAAGCTGATGGAGTCCACCGCTTTGATGGTCTTGGTGTTTCGATACGCCTCGCCCATCTCCCGGCGCTGCCGCTTTCTCAACTTGAATTCCTTTGACAGGTTCGAGACTTCGATCATTTCCGGGCCTTTGTTGTTTTTAGGACTCTGGTCTCCGGTCGGGTGGATTCGAGATGATATAATAAGTTAGGCGTTTTGACCTAGCATAGAAACCAGAACCTGGGAATTTTTCAGACTTCCAGGACAATGCTACCAGTGGCCTTAAACCATACGAAGCTAAAATACTTCTAATGCGACCTCCTATGAAAAAGAATGGCCTAAAAATGGTTGCGACACGCAAGGGAGTGGACGTGCACGGGGAATAGGATGAATTACTGTCTGACCCCGATGACTATCGGGGGAGTTTAATTCATCCCCTCGGGCAGGACCAGACCCGGCGCAACTATTTTTCAGCCAGAGTTCTCCACAGGATCTTGAGATTTTGCAGTACTTTTCTTGCGATCAAGAAAAGTACACTTCGTCAAATCATTGTTCACCTAATCCATCCATTATTATTATCTTCTCTTTCAAATATACCCTAGCAAAAATGAACTCCCGTCTCCCCACATTCGCCCATGTCAAAGCCGCTGCAAAGCGAATAAAACGCCATGTCCACCTGACGCCTGTTCTCACTTCCCAGACCCTGAACCGGATGACAGAAGCGAACCTTTTTTTCAAATGTGAAAACTTTCAGAAGGTGGGTGCCTTCAAATTTCGCGGCGCGTGTAACGCCGTCTTTTCACTGTCGAAAGACGAGGCAAAACACGGCGTCGCCACTCACTCTTCGGGAAACCACGGTGCTGCCGTAGCGATGGCAGCTAGACTTCACGGTATGGACTCCTACGTTGTAATGCCGCGGACTGCCTCCGAACTCAAGAAACAGGCCGTCTCAGGGTACGGTGCACAGATTACATTCTGCGAACCGACTCTTGCCTCGAGAGAAGAAACATGTGCTGGAATCGTCAAGAAGACCGGTGCCACTGAGATTCATTCCTACAACGATCCAAGGATCATCGCGGGACAGGGAACCGCGGCCCTTGAGCTGCTCGAGGAGGTCCCGGATCTCGACGCTCTCCTTGCTCCCGTGGGCGGCGGGGGACTCCTGAGCGGGACGGCCCTGGCGGCCTCAGGTGTCAATAAACAGATTGAGGTGGTGGGAGTGGAACCCGAAGGGGCCAATGACGCCTACCAGTCATTTCGTACCGGGAGGATTGTCCCCTCGGTTAATCCAAAAACCGTCGCGGACGGTCTACTGACTTCCCTGGGTGACTTAACATTCGCCATTATCATGAAGCATGTCACAGACATCGTTACAGTGTCAGAATCTTCCATAGTGAACGCGATGCGAACGGTGTGGGAACGGATGAACATCATTATTGAACCTTCCTCGGCGGTACCCGTGGCGGCCCTGCTTGACGGAACCGTGGATATGGTAGGGAAAAGAGTGGGAGTGATTCTATCGGGCGGAAACGTGGATCTTGACAGACTGCCGTGGTGACGTTAGACGTTGGACGTTAAACGTTAGACGTTCGACGTTCCACGTTCGACGTTATGTGTGAGTTATGTGTCATGGGTTATTCGTTATGGGGTTATAACGTATTACGCATCACGAATTACGAATCAATTCTCCATCTCTCCGTTCCTCCAGTTCTCCATTTCTCCAGATTTCAATGGTCAATAGTCCATAGTCAATTGTCTCAATCTCTCCATTTCTCCACTTCTCCATTCCTCCAATTTTCCATATTTCTTTCACAATCAACAAACAAGGAGGTGTTATGAAGAGTCACCAGAAAGAGCTCTGGATGGAAGTGCCGGAGCGAATGGATTTTGTGAACATTACCCCGGAGGTTCAAAGTACTCTCAACGAAAGCGGAATAACCGAGGGACTCTGTCTGGTCAATGCCATGCACATTACGGCTTCCGTATTTATCAATGACGACGAACCCGGTCTTCATCGCGACTACAAACGGTGGCTGGAGGAGCTGGCTCCCCACGAACCGGTGAGTCGCTATGATCATAATCGCACCGGGGAGGATAATGGGGACGCGCATCACAAGCGCCAGATCATGGGTCGGGACGTGGTTGTAGCCGTCACCGACGGAAAGCTTCATTTTGGCCCCTGGGAGCAGATATTCTATGGAGAATTCGACGGACGCCGCCGGAAGAGAGTGCTCATCAAAATCATCGGAGAGTAACTCGACCGGAGCCGGGAACAGGGCAACCCTGGCGTTTCTTCTGGCCTGCGCGTGTCGTGAGCTGTTCCCGGAAAAAACCCTCTTCATTGAACACTCCATGTCCGACGGCTATTATTGTCACTTCGGCAAGGGTGTCAGGGCAACGGAAAGGGACGTTCGTCTCATTGCCCAAACAATGATCCGGTATTTGGAAAGCGAAGTGAATATTGAACTAAGCAAGATATCCGGAGACGAGATGAGTGAGAGGTTTTCCCACGAGGGACGGGAGGACAAGCTCGCGGTTCTCGACTCGTGGCGGCAGGATCCCGTTCCCTCTATCAGATTCGGCGGCTTTGTGGATTACCGATTTGAGCCCATGACGGAAGAGAAGTCCCCCCTTCTCTCTTTCGAACTCGAACCCTACGACGCCGGTTTTGTCCTTCGACTCACCCCAGTCGAGGAAACCGGCGCATTGAAACCGTTTGTGGACGCACCAAAACTGTATCAGATAATCAAGGAACATGAAAGGTGGGGTAGAATCCTGGGTGTATCGAATATAGGCGAATTGAATCGACTCTCCAGGACGGGTGAAATCGGGGAAATGATCCGGGTCGCGGAAGGGCTCCATGAGAAAAAGATATCCCAGATTGCCGACGGTCTCTGCGAGGATTACCCCGCAAAAAGGGTTGTACTTATCGCGGGTCCGTCCGCTTCGGGAAAGACCACTTTCGCAAAAAGACTTGGCATTCAACTGAAAGTGACCGGTCTTTCCACCTTACCTGTCTCAATGGACAATTATTTCCTGGATCGAGATGAGATGCCGGTGGACGAGCAGGGACGCAGAGAGTATGAGAGTATCACCGTACTTGATGTCGACGCTCTATGTGATCATATCCTCCGGCTTTTGAACAGCGAACCAATTCCTGAAAGAATATTCGATTTTTCCACCGGCAGGGGGTATGAGACAGGCCGGACAATCGAAATACCTGAGGAAACATTCATCATTCTCGAGGGGATTCACGGCCTTAATCCCCTTTTCGCCGAACGGGTGGGAAAAGAAAAACTTCAGCGAATCTACGTCAGCGCCCTTACACAGCTCAACGTGGACAACGAGCACCGGGTGTCCACAGCGGACAATCGCCTCCTGAGAAGACTTGTCCGGGACAATAGTTTCCGGGGTTATTCATCAGGGGAAACGCTTTCACAGTGGTCACGGGTCCGGAAAGGGGAGGAGCAAAACATCTTTCCTTACCAGGAGGAGGCGGAATTCATGTTCAATTCAAGTCTGATTTATGAGATTCCCGTTCTGGCAAATCTTGCCACTTCTCTTCTGGAAGGAATTCCAGAAGGGAGTGATTATTTCCAGGAAGCTCAGCGCTTAGTTACGTTTCTTTCCTTCTTCACGAGAATCGCCCCGGAACGCATTCCCGAAACCTCCATCCTCCGGGAGTTTATTGGAGGAAGCGGGTTTGATGGATGATGGATCATGGTTGATCGGTGATGGATTAAGACAATTGTCTATGGATTATGGACAATTGACTATTGGAGGTTGAATATAATGGAGAGATGGAGAATTGATTCGTAATTCGTAATGCGTGACGTTTGGTTAGTGGTGAGAGGTTACTGGTGACTTGTTACTTGATCCTTGATGCTTGGCTCTTGCCTGTCCCGTAAGAAGCTTGCTTCTGTTCAGGGGCTCTTGGAGCTTGGTTCTTGATTGGTGATCCGTCTAACGTCTAACGTCCAACGTCGAACGTCTAACCTCCAACGTTCAACAGATCTTCAACAAGTTGGACAAAGATGGAACTTCCGACAGCGAGAGCACGTTCGTCGAAGTTGAAATGGGAGCAGTGGTGGGGAACGCTCATCGGCTCACTATCTTCCGGGGCCGAGCCGACAAAGAAGAAACATCCCGGTACTTTCTGAAGGTAGTAGGAAAAATCTTCGCCCCCCATACTCATGTAGGGAAATTGAGCGCCTTCACCCACGATTTTCCCTGCGGCGCTTGAAGCTACCTTTGTCTCTGCGGATGAATTGATCGTGGGAGGGTAGCCGTCCCCGTACTCCAGAGAAATATCTGCACCAAACGTGGCTTCCACACCGGAAATGATTTCATTCATGCGGCTGATGATGAGCTCACGAACGGTTTCCGTGTATGCCCTCGCCGTTCCCTGCAGGACAACCTTATCGGCTATCACATTGAAAGTGTGACCCCCTTCAATCTTTCCCACCGTTATCACGGCAGATTCGAGAGGATTGGTGTTTCGACTCACAATTGTCTGGAGAGACGTGACAAGATGGGCCGCCACGACAATGGCATCCACTGTCCCCTGCGGTGCTGCGCCGTGGCCCCCTCTCCCTTTCACTGTGATGGTAAAGGGAACTGTGGCTGCTAGTATGGGACCTTCCTTGATACCTACCGTCCCGAAGTACTGGTAGTTCCACAGATGAAGGCCATAGATCTGGTCCACGTGAGGACTCTCAAGTACTCCGTCTTCAATCATCCCCACCGCGCCGCCTTCCCCTTCCTCCGCAGGTTGGAAGATGAATTTCACGGAACCCTTCAACTTCTCTTTCATTCCAGACAGGACTTTGGCTGCTCCCAGCAGCATGGCCATGTGTCCATCATGACCGCAGGCGTGCATCACTCCCTCATTCACCGAGGCGAAAGGAACCTCCCCCGTCTCCTGAATGGGGAGGCCGTCCATATCGGCTCGAAGTCCGATACATGGTCCTTCTCTCTTTCCTTTCAGCAACCCGACCACCCCGGTTTTGCCAACACCGGTTGACACACGAATGTCAAAATCTTCAAGAACGTCCGCCACAAACCTGGCCGTTTCAACCTCCTCAAATCCCAGCTCAGGATGCTTGTGCAGATGCTGTCTCCACTCCACAAGTTCAGGTTGAATCGCTTTCACTTCTCTTCTTATGAGGATACTCATTTTCTCTGCAGTCCGGATCACGAATCCCCGATTTCCGAAACGATCCCTCTCATGAGGCGGGTAAACGTCTCCGATACGTCGTTGGTGACTTCCATCACCTCCTCGTGAGTCAGCGGTTTGGACGTTATTCCCGCGGCGTAATTGGTGAGACATGAAATCCCCAGAACTTCGAGACCCAGGTCTCCTGCCGCCCGGATTTCCGGTACCGTAGACATGCCGACGGCATCTCCCCCCAGTTTTCGGACCAGAACGACTTCGGCGGGCGTCTCGAAAGAAGGACCGAGTGTCCAGGCGTATACCCCGGTTCTCAGCTGAACACCTTCCCGCTTTGCGACAGCTCCGGCAAGTTTCAGAAGCCGCGGTGAATGATACCGGCTGTCCTCGTTGATGCCGGGGAGATCAGCACTCTCACGGAATGTGCAGTCAATATGGCCCTTCAATGCCATCAGGGACCCCGGCGGTACTTCCTTTCGCACGGATCCTGACGCGTTGGTGATGATCAGATCTGTTATCCCAAGGCGATGAAACAACCGGATGGGGAGTGTCACCGTATCCACATCGTACCCTTCATACATGTGGAACCGGCCGCTGGCAACAAGAACCGCCCGGTCTCCGATATTCCCCGCTACGAGCTCTCCCGAATGTCCCTCCACGCTGGATTTCGGGTAGAAAGGAATCTCACCATATGGGATGGACACGGATCCGTTCAGGGTGCGCGCAAACCCACCAAGACCGGAACCAAGAATAACCGCCGTTCGAGGAGCGCCACGGATGAACGTACCAACATGGGACTCCATCTTTGAAAGAACGTCGTCCCCGGGTTTTTTCTTCATGATGACTGGCAAGACGCTGAATTTCAAGTTACCTTCCTCGCCAAGCGATTTCAAGACAATTCCATTGATTCAAGGAGGGGGCCTGTGTAAGTTTTTCGCCGCTGGTCCAAGGAACTTATCATTCCGGAGCCGGTTTCAGGGAGAAGTATGACAGACAAAAATGACATTGCGCTTGTGCAGGAACTGCACGTTTCAAGGGACAAGATTCTTACGGAGCTGCGAAAGGTTATCGTAGGCCAGACGCACATCATTGAACATATCCTGATAACGCTCCTCTGTCGTGGTCACGCCCTCATAATCGGCGTTCCGGGACTGGCAAAAACACTGCTCATCAAATCAGTTGCGCAGATTCTCGATCTGAAATTCAGCCGGATTCAATTCACCCCAGACCTCATGCCCAGTGATATTACGGGAACGGAAATCCTTGAGGAAGATCACAAGACCGGCAAGCGCGATTTCAGGTATATCAAAGGACCAATCTTTGCCAACATCATTCTCGCCGATGAAATCAACCGGACACCCCCCAAGACCCAGGCTGCCCTGCTCGAGGCGATGCAGGAATACCGGGTCACGGCCGCTGGCGTCTCATACACGGTGGAAGAGCCTTTCCTCGTCCTGGCTACCCAGAACCCCATCGAACAGGAGGGGACGTATCCCCTTCCCGAGGCACAGCTCGACCGATTCATGTTCAGCCTGGACATCACCTACCCTTCCACGGCTGAAGAGATCGACATTGTGAAGTCCACCACAAGCGCCAGGGAAGAAAGTCTGGAAACCATCATCTCCCGGGATCAGATCATGAGCTACCAGTCTCTCATCCGCCGCGTTCCGGTAGCGGATAACGTGGTGGAGTTTGCCGTTGATCTCGTGGCGAAAACCCGTCCGGGGGACCGTGGTCCCCAGTTCATAGACGATTGGCTTGATTGGGGCGCAGGACCCCGGGCATCTCAATACCTGATTCTCGGAGCAAAGGCGAAATCGGTTCTCGAAGGACGGCCCACCCCCGCTATCGAAGATGTTTTGACCATGGCCAAGCCCGTTCTCCGGCATCGTGTTATCACGAATTTCAATGCCGAGGCCGACGGCGTCTCAACCGACGCTGTCCTGGAGAAGTTGATTGAGGAAATACGGTAGACGTTCCACGTTAGACGTTAGATGTTAGAGGTTAGATGAAAAGAGTTAGCAATGGGAACGTTTAAGGATTTGGAAGTGTTTCAGCTTGCTTTGCAGTACGCAAAATCAGTCTACCAGATTACTCAGCCTTTCCCCAGTACAGAGCAATTTGGATTGACGAATCAAATGAGGAGAGCTGCCATAGCAATTCCATCAAGTATCGCAGAGGGTTCAGCCCGCAGAACCGCTACTGACCGGAAACATTTCGTAGATATCGCACTGGGATCGTTGAATGAATCTCACGCACAATTAATACTGGCAGTGGAGCTAGGCTATATGAGTCAGGAAAAGCTTGGTGAGGCGGAGAGGTTTATTGAGAAACTGAAATCGAAGCTTTTCGCCTACCACAAATCCATCAAGTCACGACCAAAAACGTCTAACTTCTAACTTCTAACGTTTAACATGAGTACCATTGATAAACGTAAGTACCTCCAACCCGAGATTGTGGCGAAATTGAACAACATGTCCCTCCGGGCGCGGTTGGTGGTGGAAGGATATATCATCGGACTGCACAAGAGTCCCTACCATGGATTTAGCGTGGAGTTTGCGGAACATCGGGCATACGGTCCCGGAGATGAAGTCCGTCATATAGATTGGAAATTATACGGAAAAACAGACCGGTACTATATCAAACAGTTTGAAGAAGAAACCAATCTCCGGTCTTACCTTCTGCTGGATACCAGTAGGTCAATGACCTATAAGAGCTCGAAAGTCAGCAAACTGGAGTACGGAAGCTATCTGGCAGCGGCACTCACCTACCTCATGCTTGCCCAGCAGGACGGTGTTTCCATCACCCTGTTCGATGACGGCATAAGAGGATTCGTTCCCCCCCGTTCCACACCCGGCCATCTGAACACGATTCTTGCCGAACTGGAGAACATCGAAGTCGGAGAGGACACGAAAGTTGCCCCCACACTCCATCATCTGGCAGAAAAGGTCAAGAAACGGGGACTAATCATCCTGATCTCGGATCTCCTGGACGAACCCGAGGAGGTACTCACCGGACTGAAACACTTTCGTCACAAGAAGCACGAAGTGATCGTCTTTCACATCGTTGACAGAAGGGAGCGAGATTTCGATTTTTCCGTGAGAACTCGTTTCCGTGACATGGAAACGGGGGAAGAGATCACCACTGAGCCGTGGCAGATCCAATCGGCATACCGTCAGGTGATGCAGCGGTTCCACGACTTTTACAGGACGCAGTGCCGAAAACGGAACATTGACTACGTTTCGCTCCAGACCGATCAAAACCTGGATCTGGCCCTTACAAGTTACTTAATGAAACGGAAGGGTATAGGATAGATCCAAAGTATTTAAGTGTTAGAGTGTTAATGTGCTAAAGTATGAACGTGCTGAAGTGTCAAAGTGTTAACGTCAAAGTACGAAAACACTCGAACAAATAAGCACCTGAACACTTGAAAACTTGAACACTATTCTATCGCCTTGGCGCGATTTAGATACTCCTCTGCTTCCTCAATGCGGCCCTGGCGGTAAATCACCCTGGCAATTCCCCGGAGGACCAGGGGGTCTTCCGGGTCCAGTCTTAATGCTTTCCCGTAATAGAATTCCGCATCTTCCCACTGTTCCATCCTCTCGTAAGCCTCACCAATGCCCACGGTGGCGTCCCTGTCCTCGGGATCGAGTCTCAGAACAGTCTGGAATTCCGTTCCAGCAAAATCGTAGTCTTCCACCTGAAGGTAGAGAACTCCCAGGTTAAAATGGAGGTCCACATTCTCGGGGTCTTCCCGGAGTGCCCTCTTGTAGGCAAGAATGGCTCCATCCTTGTCTCCCAGGTCGTAATAGGTGTCTGCGAGAGCCCGGGCGGACCGGCTGTCCCCAGGATCAACCCTTACGGCCTTCTCGAGCATTTCGACAGCACGTTCCAGATCGCCGCTTTCCCGGAACGTATTCCCTGCCGTCACCAGAAGGTCGGAATCCTCGGGATTTCTCTCCAGAGCCTGCTCCAGGGTCGTTTCAACCCGGTCTGAATCGCCGACCTGAATGTACGCAAAAACCAGGCTCTTGTAGGTCCGGGGTTCTTCCGGATCGATTGTCTTCGCCGTCTCGAACAGATCAATGACATCTTCCAGCTGGTTGAGTCTGGTCTCCCCCGTATCCCTCATGGCCTTATTATATCGATCCGCCGCCCTGTTGTAATGCTCACTCCAATACTTCAGCAAAGCGTCCTCCACGCCTTGGTTGACTGTCGCACCCGACGGCAGCTTCTTGTCTCCGCCCACGGTTCGCGCCTTTTGGAACATTTCGTGCATTTTGTCCCATTCACCTTTTCTAGCATAGATATCCAATCCCAGGGTATAATAGACCTCCGGGTTATCCGGCTCGAGTTCCATGGCCTCGAGTAACATCTCCTCCGCCTTGTCCCAATCCTCCTGCTGGATGTAAAGCCGGGCCGATGTAATCTGCTCACTGGCACATCCCAGAAAAACGAGGAACAGGCCTGCGAGCACAGAAGCGACAACGGTGATTTTCGGGTACATGGGAAATCCTCCTGGAAAGTTTGAATTCAGCGTGAACGATGGAATATACCAAGTCCCCTGTGGGGATTCAAGCCAGATCTGGAGACCCGATGCGTAATTCGTGTTTCGTAATGCGTAATCTGACAGCTGAGTGCTGACTGTGTACTCCCAACTGCTGCTCCTCATTTTTATCTTTTATCCTTTCTCTTTTATCTTGATAATCGGTTTAATCCGTGGTTACAACGATTTCTCACGAATAGCATTTATCCGGTGAGTTAACTCATCCTCCTCTATTTTGATAAGACCTTCCACACCGAATCCTTCCACACAAAATGAAGCCACCGCCGAGCCTGCCATGAGGGCCTCTACGATCGATTCCCCCCTCGCCAGATCTCCCACGAAACCGCCGGCAAATGAGTCTCCTGCCCCCGTGGGATCGCTAACGGTTTTAACGGGAAATGCTCCTATATGAGTCTTTTCCGATCCCGTTACCAGAAAAGAGCCCATGGAACCCCGCTTTACGACAACCTGCGAGGGGCCCAATTCCTGGATAGCAGAAACAGCCTCTTCCAGATCGGAAACACCTGTAAGAAGGGATGCTTCCTGTTCATTCAACAGCAGAATGTCCGTGAGTTGAAGCACCTTCAAAAGATCATCCTTGGTAGTCTCGATCCAGAGATTCATGGTGTCGCAGACAACGACTCTCCCATGGTTCTCCGACTGATCCAGCACGTCGAGTTGGAGAGACGGCTGAATGTTTCCCAGGAAAATGACGTCACATTTCCGGTTGACAGGGCTTAATGCGGGCCTGAACGTTTCAAATACGCCCAATTCCGTAAACAGGGTCGTGCGACTCTCCCAGTCCCCGTGGTACCTTCCGCCCCATCGGAACGTTTTGCCATGCGTGACCTGCAGGTCATCCAGGTTTGCGGCGTGCTTTTTGAAAAGGTGCATTCCCGCCTCGGGAAAATCCGAGCCCACGATGCCGACTACGTGAACGGGGGCAAAACGGCTGGCGGCCAACAGGAAATAGGTGGCAGAACCGCCCAACGTCTCTCTCTCGCGCCCATCGGGCAGCTCGAGCCAGTCGATGGCAATGGAACCTACGGCAAGAATGGTGCGGGCGGACATAGAGGACAAAAGAGTTTAATCCTTCCCTTTCTCCATTGGCAAGCAAATGTTCCTTCGATGATTCCTCGGCACCAAAAATGAAAAAATCGGCCTTAAAATCGTCCCGCTGGAATTCGTGGAGATGGAGACGCGGATGAGAATCCATGACTGTGTGAGGCCGTCAACAGGCGGGCGAGTTTCATGGATTCCCGTGGCTTCAGCCGACACGGGCGGGAGGATTTTTCAGCCGGAGGTTCTCTTGGTACTTCTCTTTCGACAAAGAGA
Source organism: Candidatus Neomarinimicrobiota bacterium (assembly GCA_036476315.1). Taxonomy (NCBI): domain Bacteria; kingdom Pseudomonadati; phylum Fidelibacterota; species Fidelibacterota bacterium. The sequence goes on from JAZGBI010000108.1 coordinate 12,337, forward strand.
AGTACAGAAAAAACCACGGTCTAGTTGATCCCACAATGATAACTTGGCCCACCATCACCACAAGATTTTACATGCCTCTTCCCGTCGCGAAAAGGCGAAGAAAAGACGAAGATGGGGTTGATACAATAACAAATGGATGGTATATTGAAAAAAAGGAAATCATGTCGAGCAAGACTTTTGGAATTATCTCGGACGTTCATGGGAATATAGCCGCCCTCAAGACGGCAATTTCCATACTCGAGGAGCGGGACAATATCGATCAGCTACTCTGGCTGGGGGATTACTTTTCCCTCGGTCCCGCGCCCAGGGAAGTGCTCGATGTCATGTTGAAGTACAAGGACTCCATTATTCTTCGGGGCAATCATGAAAGGTATCTGAAAGAACGAATCTGGGAACATGAGGCTCCGACTATCGAAGGGATGAGTCCAGACGACCCGGTATGTCAGGGAATTGTTCAGCATCAACAGTGGACCTACGAACAGATCGGCAAGGAAGGAATCGATTTTATCGATGAGATGCGCATTTCACACCGCGATAGTTTCGAGACATTCCTACTGGAATTCACCCACGCCTGGTATGAACGTGACGAACAGCCTCCATCGCTGGCGGAGGCCATTACCTGGCGGAATCATGTGAAGCAGCAGTATCCCGCCATCAAGCAGTTTCTTTTCATTCATGGCCACATTCATATCCCCCGTGCGGAAGAGAATGGGAATATCAAGGTTCTCTGCCCGGTGAGTACGGGACTTCCTTTCGACGGCCTTACGAAAGGAGCCGTGGCGTTTCTTACCCTGGGAAGCGAACTCCAATGGGAAGTCCACCGGTTTGATTATGACCTAGATGCGACGCTCGATCTTCTGGAAGAGCGAAAACCCCCCTTCTATCGGAATTTACAGAACACCGTCCGTTACGCAGAAATCCGAAACGAATTCGTGTAGTTGGACGTTAGACGTTCTACGTTATGGGTTATGAGTTGCAGTGGCAGTTCCAGCGGCAGTTGGCAGTTGGCAGTCGGCAGGTACATATCAGTTCTCCAATTCTCCATTCCTCCACTTCTCCATTTCTCCAGTTTTCAATAGTCAATTGTCCATAATCCATAGTCAATTGTCTTCACGCATTACGCGTTACGAATTACGAATCAATTCTCCATTTCTCCAGGTCTCCGTTAAGGCTTAAGTTACCCGCCTTACTTTAAGGGTTAGACAGATGCTCTACTTCGACTACTGCGCCACAACACCCCTGGATGAAAGGGTGGCCAAACTCATGGTCGACCTCAACGGTCGGGTCTTTGGCAATCCATCGAGTGTCCACCGGTTCGGCCAGGAAGCCCGAGCTTATGTTGAGAACGCAAGACGACAACTGGCCAAATCCATACACTGTGAACCGTCAGAAATTATTTTCACGGGAAGTGGCTCGGAAGCCAATAATCTTGCCCTGTGGAACATTCTTCAGGGTGAGAAAAAACACATGGTTACGTCGCCGGTGGAGCATCCATCTGTGGCGGATACCGTTGCCAGGCTCAAGGAGTTCGGTATCTCGGGTACGATGGTCGACGTGGATTCCCACGGTCTCGTCAACCCCGCCGACATTTCGAAAGCCATCCGCAAGGATGAAACGGGCTTGGTGACGGTGATGATGGCGAACAATGAAACCGGTACCCTGGAGCCCGTCCGGGAGATTGCAGAGATCTGTACCGAAGCGGGAATCTGGTTCCATTCCGACGCCGTGCAGGCCCTGGGAAAGATCCCCGTGGACGCCAAAGAACCAGACATCACCAGCATGAGCTTTTCCGCTCACAAGCTGTACGGTCCCAAGGGTGTGGGTGCCCTGTATCTGAAAAAGGGGGTACGACTTCATCCCCATATTGTCGGAGGAGGTCAGGAACAGCGAATGAGGGGCGGTACGGAAAACGTGGCCGGCATTTGCGGATTTGCCCTGGCGGCGGAGCTCGCCACGGGAACGCTCCGGGAAGAGGGCGTCCGGCTGGACATGCTGAGAGATCTTTTCGTGAACAGCCTTAGAGCAGAATTCCCTCAAGTGGTCATAAACGGCCATCCCGGCGAACATCTTCCCGGTGTGGTGAATATCACGGTTCCAGGAATATCGGGCGACGCTCTCCTCATGAATCTCGATCTTGACGGTCTCGCGGTTTCCACTGGATCGGCATGCTCCTCGGGTTCCGCCAGGCCATCCCGCGTACTCAAAGTCATGGGCATTCCCGACGACCTGAACCTTCAGTCGCTGCGAATATCCTTCGGGCGATATACGCAAGAGGAAGATGTGGCCACCCTGGTGGACGTCCTGTGCCGGCATATGAGGAATCTGTCGAACGTGGCGCAGGAGGTGACGGCGGCATGACACCAATCAAAAACCGCGTGGTGGTTGCCATGTCGGGTGGCGTGGACAGTTCCGTCGCCCTGCTTCGACTCGTGGAAGAGGGATACGAAGCCATTGGTGTTACGCTGAAACTGTGGGAATACGACGGTCGAAACGGTTCCTATTGCTGCTCGGTGGAGGCCATCAACAATGCGAAAATCGTCTGCCAGAGCCTTGGCGTTCCCCACTACACCCTTGATTATCGAAACGTCTTCAGGGAAAATGTGGTTAATTATCTTGTTGGCGAATATTTTTCCGGTCGAACGCCCAATCCATGCATCCGGTGTAACAGTCGCGTCAGGTGGGGAGAACTCTTTCGCCATGCCGACCTGTTGAGGGCACATTGGATGGCTACAGGACACTACGCACAAATGGACTGCAGCGACGCCGGGCGGCCGGTGGTAAAAAAGGGAATCGACGACAGGAAGGATCAGTCGTACGTTCTCTGGGGAATACCGACTGAGGCTCTGAAGCGCACCCTTTTTCCCGTGGGAGCATTGACTAAAGAACAGGTTCGCAGGCTGGCAAAAGAGGCGGGGTTTGTCACGGCAGAGATAGCGGAAAGTCAGGAGATCTGCTTCATCCCAAATGACGACTACCGGGAATTCCTGACTGAGTTCGATCCTGAGAGATCCTCCCGGGAGGAATCCGGAGAATTCGTTTTGCTGGGTGGTGAGACCCTGGGAAGTCACCATGGGATTTCTAAATACACGATCGGCCAGCGGCGGGGTTTGGGAGTTACCGGTCCAGAAGCCGTGTACGTCCAGAGCATCGATTCTGTCACGAAGAAGATCGTCTTGGCTCCCCGGAAGGAGATGTTTTTTGACGGCTGTTCCGTCGGGGAATTGAACTGGCTTCAGGATCCATGGGAGCGGAGGGAAATCCATGTTCAGATTCGCTATAACCATTCGGGAGTTTCCTGCCGCGTGCAACGCAGTGACAACGGCACCGTCACGGCCGAATTTGAGTCCCCACAATTTGCGGTTACCCCCGGTCAATCTGCTGTCTTCTACTCCCATGACGAACTTTTGGGAGGCGGCATAATTCAGGAGGGTCATATTCATGGCTGAAAGGCCACCTCTGGGCGTCATCATTCTCGCTGCCGGAAAAGGCAAACGGATGAAATCGCCTGATCAAAAAGTGCTCCATTCCATTGGGAACAAGCCCATGATTCGCCGTGTAGTCGCCACGGCCAGGGCTCTGAATCCTGAGAAGATCGTAGTCATCGTCGGGTCTCACAAGGAACGGATGAACGATATACTGGATGGCGAACAGTTGACTCTTGTGGAGCAGGAAGAACGGCTGGGAACAGGAGACGCGGTTTTGAGGGCAGAAAAGGAATTTGAGAGCTTCGACGGCTGCATTCTGGTGCTTTCCGGGGACGTCCCGCTGCTATCCCAAATGACCCTTGACAAACTTCTTGCAAAGCATTATGTTTCCCATGCAAGCGCCACTGTTCTGGCTGCGATCTTTGACGATCCAACGGGATACGGAAGAATCGTGAGAAATGGCGTGGAGAATCTCCACAGAATTGTGGAAGAAAAAGACTGCACCGATGACCTGAGAACGATCCGGGAAGTGAATGCCGGTGTCTATGCCTTCGATGCGAGACTCCTTTTCCGGTACCTTCCGGAAGTGGGAAACAACAACGTTCAGAAGGAGTATTATCTTCCCGATGTTCTGACCGTCTTGAGATCCTCAGGACATCTCGTAGCTGTGGAGAGTGTGACCGATAGCCGGGAAGTGGCCGGGGTAAATACCCAGGAACAACTTATCGAGGCCAACCGTATCTACAGGGAGTTATATGAAAACAACTGACAAGCTGATCATAGCGGCGTGTTCCATTTTCCTGTTAATGCCGGTATCTGCTCAATTCAAATCTCAGCTTCCAGAGAACCGTGCAGAGAAGCAACCATCCGTCTCTCTGGAGGACCTGGAGCGTTTCTCCATCAATCATGGATTCTCATTGAATATGGCCGTCATGGGGGGACAGTCGGTCAGTTACGGCGTCTATTCAAACAGGCTCCGATACCTCATCTCCGACAAGTGGACCTTGCACGGCTCCTTCGATCTTCTTCAGCCCACCAATTCTCGTAACCCCTATGGGGTGAATTCCTTCAATGGACAGGTCTTCTATGGTGCCAATCTTCTTTACCGGCCAACAGAAAACCTTCAGTTAAGTATCGGCGTGGATAACTATCCAAGGTATCGTTATTACAGCTATTCCCCGTTCGCTCGATATCATGAATAGACCTTTTGATGGCCGTCAAAAGAGGACGTAAGAAAAAGCCATCCTCGCGCAAGAAGTCCCGGCGAACCCCTGCACAGTCTATATTTTCATTCCAGAATACAGCCATCCTTCTCCTTTCCCTGGCCTGCGTGGCATTCGTCACCTCCATTCTGCATCGTTACTTCAGAGGGGGAACGCCCGTAGGGAGCGAACTCTTTTCATCTTCTCCCCCAGGCTTAAGTGTCAATTATGAAGAAGCCCCCCCACTCTCTGCCATCGAGGTGGAAGTACTCAATGGATGCGGTGTTCAGGGTCTCGGTCAGCAATTCACCGATTTTCTCCGGTCCCATCAGGTCGACGTTGTCAAAACGGAAAACGCGGGTGGATTTGATTACGAAAAAACGCTCATCATCCAGCGAAACGAGATTATGGGAAATTCCTATAGAATCGCGGAACTTCTGAACATTCCCAAGAGCGACACCACACGACTCCTCATCCAACCCGATCTCTCACTGGAGACGGATGTCACGTTGATCATCGGAAAAGACTACACCACGATTGAGCCTCTTCAGGAGTTTCTTTCGACCCCTCCCTGACATTGACTCCCCGAAAGCGACGACCTGGAACCATATCCTCTGAAGAGCTGGCATACAAAGTTTCCGAACTCGCTCTCTCGAAGAAGGCAGAGAACATCCACATTCTCGATGTTCGGAAGCAAACAAATATCACCGATTTTTTTCTCATCTGTTCGGGATCCACAGACGTACATGTAAACGCTATTCTCGATGGGATTCTCGAGGGTACAGATCACGTCGTCAGGCCGTGGCATGTTGAGGGAAGGGAAGCCCTCCGGTGGGTATTGATCGATTACGTGGATGTCGTTGTTCACATATTCCAGCAGGAGGCCAGGGACTATTATGAGTTGGAGCGCCTCTGGGCCGATGCTGATCTAGAGGTGGTCGGAGATGGTTGATGGATGACGGGTGACGGATGAGGATAATTGACTATTGAAAACTGGAGAAGTGTTCCGTAGGAACTCCTTCGGAGGAGTAATGGAGAGATGGAGAATTGGACGCACATTCTCTTGCGTGGAACGTCGAACATTGAACGTTAAACGTCTAACTTCTAACGTCTAACGTAGCATAATGCTCACTCTGAAAACCTATCTACGACAACAAATAGGCCAGACTCTCAAGACTCTGGAGTTACCTCAGGTCGAAGTAAAACTCGAACCGACTTCATCCGCCGACTTCGGTGATCTTTCCACTAACCTCGCTCTTGCCCTGGCCAGAGACGCCGGGCGTCCCGCCATGGAGCTCGCGGACGAGATCAAAGACGAACTCCGGATTTCTTCGGACTACTGTGATACGGTATCCGTCACAGAACCCGGGTTCATCAATTTCACAATAAGTCCGGACTACTTAAGGAACCAGATTTCTGGGATTTTGGAAGGAGCGGAGGACTGGGCCAGAACGGATGTGGGAAAAGGAAAGCGGTCGCTGGTGGAATTCGTCAGCGCCAATCCCACGGGCCCGTTAACGGTGGGTCACGGAAGGCAGGCGGTGCTGGGTGACATTGTTTCAAACATCCTGGAGTGGCACGGATTTGACGTCACCCGGGAATATTATTACAACGATGCCGGCCGGCAGATGCGCCTGCTCGGTGAATCCGTACGCGCAAGATATCTCGACCTCATGGGAAAAGCGGTGAAATTCCCCAAAGGCGGATATGAAGGAGACTACATTCGGGACATCGCGAGAAGTATACATGAAAAACACGGGGATCGATTGGAGAATGAGTCTGAATCACCCATTTTCAAAGAAACCGCAGAGGAATTGATTTTTGATGATATCAAGTCGACGCTAGAGAAAATCAACGTGCGATTTGATGAATTCGTAAACGAGAAAACTTTCTATGAAAACGGGTCCATTGACCGCGTTGTTGAGACTCTCCGCAAAAGGGATATCATTTATGACAAAGATGGAGCGGTATGGTTCAAAACCACTGAATTGGGTAAATCCCAGGATACTGTCTTGATCAAGGGAACGGGGGAACCGACCTACCGGCTGCCGGATATCGCGTATCACCGGGAGAAAATTGAGCGGGACTTTGATCTTATCGTGGATCTCTTTGGAGCGGACCACAAGGATGCTTATCCCGATGTTATTTCAGCGGTGCGAGCACTGGGTTATTCCACTGACCATATCCGTGTTCTTCTTCACCAGTTCGTAACGTTGAAATCCACAGGATCCTTCGGAGAGCGTGGTGAGAAGACTAGGATGTCCACCCGAAAGGCCACATTTGTTACGCTGGAGGATTTGATCGACCGGGTTGGACCTGATGTGGTTCGGTATTTTTTCATCATGCGCGGTATGCAGAGTCACCTCAATTTTGACCTTGAGCTGGCGGAAAGGGAATCGGAGGAAAATCCCGTCTATTATCTTCAGTACGCCCATGCCCGCATATGCAACATTATCAAGTTCGGTGAAGACACTGGGATAAAGCTGGATAGCGATACTGATCTTTCCCTCGTGGGCGAACCGTCGGAGAGGGATCTTCTGAAAGAACTGATCCGGTTTCCCGAAGTGACAGAGATCGCTTTAGAGACACTGGAACCTCAGGGGATCGCAAACTATCTTCAGGCTGTCGCTGCGCATTTTCACAAGTTTTATGTAGAGTGCCGGGTTATTACGGATGACATTCCCCTTTCCAAGGCAAGACTCGCTCTCGTCTCGGCAACCCGGTTAGTTCTTGCCAGCGGACTCAAGATTCTCGGCATCACCCGTCCTGAGAGGATGTGACCGAACGATTGACGTTAGACGTTCGACGTTAGACGTTAAACGTGATGCGTAATTCGTGATACGTGATAATTGGACAGTGGTAATTGGTTAATGTTAGTCGTGACTGCTAACTGCCTCCTGCGAACTGCCAATCGGAGCGGAGCGGAGATCCCGCCTGTCCCGATCCTTTCGGGGATCCTTCGGGACTGGTTACTTGGTTCTTGCCTGTCCCGTAAGAAGCTTACTTCTGTTCGGGGGATCTTGGGTCTTGGGTCTTGGCTGGTGCTGGCCCCCAGCACCCTGCTCTCTCAATTCAACCTTCAACATCATTACGACCTTGGCCGGGAAATCTTCACTTCCACGGCGGAATTTCTGTCTCATGATGCTTTCGGCACCACATTTGGATTCACCGACATCAATTATGACTCCCATCACTACGACAAGACTGGTGCCACGGACATGTACTTTGAGATCATGCGGTATTTTGAAATCCCACGGATCAACAGGAATCTTAGTGCCACCGTCCAGTACAATGACGGCGTCATTTTCTTTCCTGAGTCGGATACCACGATATTCTCAGCGGTCAATCGGGTTTGGCTGGGGGGTCTCAGCTATCTGTTTCCTTTTGAAGAGTTAAGTTTATCCGGCGATTTACTGGTAAGGGGCGAACATGGAGATGAAGGATTGACGTATCAGATTACACTTGTATGGTTTTATCCCATGGCTGGGCGTTTTGCATTTATGGGATTTATGGACGTGTGGAACTCGGAAAAGGATGCGACAATTGTTTTAATGAGCGAACCTCAGCTCGCTTATCAGATTGGAAAGTTCAGTACAGGTATGGAAGTGGAGGTCTCATGGAACTTCCCAGCCGCATGGACCCGGAAGAAGGATTACGAGAAGAACAAATTCTTCGCCATCCCCACCGTATTCTTCAAGTATACATTCTAACGGTTCTGCTCGGGATAAAAGATGCCATCCCGACTGGTCGGGATGGCATCTTTTAGGTTCAAGCTCCTTTCAGCCACACAGAACTGAATATTTCTCTTGTCCGACCACTGACGGAAATCCGACACCCCACAAAGAAAAAAATCGGCCTTAAAATAATCTAGCTGGAAGTGGGACCAACGTGGACGAGGGTAACAATCAATTACTGTTTGATCCCGACCCGTCGGGAGAGTTTAATTGATTGCCTCGGACACGGTGGGCCCGGCTAGATTATTTTTCCGCCGGAGTTCTTTTGCAGTACTTTTCTTGCGACCAAGAAAAGTACGAAAAGAAAAACAATAACACCGCGAAGCAAGTATCAACCAGCAGAGAGCTAAGAAGAAACTTGTATTTTGAATCGCAACTCAACAAAGCAATGACCGGAGATTCTCCCGGGTCATGAGGGCCAAATCCGCTTCGGATTCCAAAAAGGATTCCACGTCCTTTTTAACCCCATCAAAATCGGTTTTTTCTAGCAGGCGAATTACCTCCTCACGCCAGTCTTGGCCAGTGATCTTTTCTCCATCGTACCCTGTCTGAACCAATGCGTTGTCAAGGTACTCGAGATTCGGTTCGAGTTCAGGCCAGCGACTGAGGTAAAACATAAGATCATATACATCCCGGCCTTTTGTGTATCGCCGATGGAGAATGGCATGCAGTTTTCCCGCCAGGAAGGAGCCCAGGTCATGATGTTTGATAGCAAAAGGAAAGTATTTGTTAATGAAGGCGGTCTCCGTAACGAACCCCTGTGGCGGATTTGTGTCAATTTCCACTTTGATGCTAAGGTTCTCCCTCCGCTGGAGAGCAATACCGGCCTCCTGGAGCACCTCATGAAAGCGGATAGATACAGGGATCACGGTCTTTCCATAATTCTCTTTTACCGAAATCTGATACCCTCCCAAGGCAAGTCCACTCTTAATCTTTTGCATCTTCGCCCTAAAATCGATGTCTGGACCGGGCCATTCCAGATGAAAATCCAAATCCTCGGAGAAACGGTGTAGATCGTGGAAGATGCGTAACGCCGTGCCACCATGAAAGATCAGGAATCGGAGGAGGTCCTTTTCAAATAGTTGACGCAGGATGACATGTTGCAGATACTCTCGCAGAAGATTTCTAGCCTCCAGATTGTTCTTGCCCCTTCTGGCAATTGTGATGGCTTGCTCTTTCATGACTGTAACTGATTTATGTTAACCGGGCCACCTGGAGAAAGTTGCGGGTTGCCCTTTCAATCCTGGGGGAGTGAAACCATTGGGCAGCCTCCAGTAATTCTCTTCTCTGTATCCGTTCCGTCTGCTGAAAACGCATTTCCAGGATCCGCTCCTCTGTCCATTCCCCGGCATGGAAATAGAACAGATCCAGGAGGGCTTTTTCTGGCGTAGCGACAAAAAATCCCGGTCGGTCCTTGAAGTCAGTTTCGCTTTCCAGATACTGGTAACCTCGAAAGGAATCGGTCTTAATCGAAAAATACCGAAATTGACCCACAGGAGTATCCCAGCCGGCCGTCTGCTTTGGGGATATTGCCTCGACCCGGGTCACCTGTTCGAGAATCATAGTATAATATTCCAAGGCGGAATGCAAGCTGACGTAGGACGGGCTGTAAAGGGTGTTGGAGATTGCGTAGAGTGAGGGGTCAGCGGCTCGTTCTTCAGGTGGTAAAAGGTAATATCCCCGCCGGATTTGGATCAGTTTACTCTGGCTGACCCATCGCGAGAGGCGGAAACGGATCTGAGCGTACGGTTCATCATAGACGACATCTAATTCACGGGCCTCAAAAAACGGACGAGAACGAAATCTCGATGTTAGATCATTGTATTTCATATTCATAATATACCATAATTGGTATAAAACAAATACGACAGTCTAATCTGGGCATTCATCAAGATCCTTGCCCTTAAATTCTCTGGCCTTATCCCCCCAAAGTCGCTGGTCCCGTAGGAACGAATGACCGAATCGGGATCACTTGATACTTGTAACTTGATACTTATTACTGGTTCTTGAGTCTCTTTTAGCTTTGTGTAGTTAGTGCAATCCGTGGTTTCATAGCGCAGTTCGCCTGAATGCCTTGCGTTTGCGAAAAACCACAGTCCATACAACCCTGAACCCCATGGCAATATACAGCGCCACTGCGATAACAATGTTCATCACTCGGTTTGCAGGTCCGGCATGCCATTTACGAAAGTATCGGATAAAGGACCGGTGGGAATTGACTATCATGGATGGCTTCCGTGGATTAATGCTGGCACCGCCATGGTGCATTACGACAGCGCCGGGATAGAAGAGAATCTTCCTGGTTTTCCAGATCCGTCGACACAAGTCTACATCGCTAAAAAACATGGGGAACGCCGGATCGAATCCCTTAAGGGATCGGAGCAGCTCTGTCCTTATCATAAGTGCGGCAGCCGCGGGTTGATCCACTTCCCTTGAACTGGTGTGATCAAAGTCTCCCATTTTCCATCCGTTGAAGAATCTGGATCGAGGAAAGGTTTTGCTAAGACCGAACATTTCAAAAAGAACAGATCCGTAGGTGGGAAACCGCCGGCAGGAGGTCTGGATGCGTCCGTCGGGAAGACGCAGCTGCGGGGCTACCGCTCCGAGCTCGTCATTGGTGGATAATAGAAAGGAGAGCTTTTCAATCGTCTCGGCCCTTAGCTCCGTGTCTGGATTCAATAGCAAAATTGATTCGCCCCTTGCCATTTCAAATGCCTGGTTATTCGCTCTGGAAAACCCAACGTTTTCGGTATTTGTGATAATCTGGATGTTTTTGTTTTGATTCCGCAAAGATTCAATTCTTTCTACCGTCCGGTCAGCGGAGGCATTGTCCACTACGATGATCTCTCCCCCCACTGAACTCACCTGAGGAACAACCGATCGTATACACGGCCCAATTTCCTCCTCGGAATTGTACGTGACGATGATAACCGACACCCTCACATTCGAACTTGAACTCATATTCTTGGCACGAATCTAGTGCATAGCTTTTTCATTCCCTCGCGCTCCTTTCCCCAGCAATCAACACCATTATCTCTCACGAGACGTTGTTCAGGCGAATCAACACCAAAAAAAGGAAGGAAGAAATGACCTGGGATTAGTTCCTTAGGTGATCAGGTTGGAAAGAACACGGATGAGGATCCTGTGGAGGGTATTCCCGATAGAATCGAGAAAAAGTACGTGAAAATGGAGCTAAAATATGTCAAGAAGCCTGGGAAGCCTGAGATTCTCAAACACCTTTTCAACCCCCAGCCAGAGAACGTTTCCACTCCTCCGTTGGTTCCTGTACTCGAGGTTATCGACAAATTCCCGCTCATAATATAGATTAAACCGTAAGTGTTCAAATGCAAAACGTATATCAAGCCGGAATTCAAACTTCACTTCCGGGTATATGTTAACATGCATTTCCCTCAATTCCTCCCTTACCGCAACACTGACCTCCCCTGTCTCCGGGTTCTTCAGAATATAAGGTCTCAACACCCATACCAGCGCGTCATTATTGATCACGCCGTGTCTCTCGTAGTTAAAGGTGGGAACGATGGAGAATCTATCACCAATGTACCCGAGGTATATCGTGAAATCGTCGGAATCGGGTCCGCTGTGAGCCCCCCAGTGTCTACCGTCATAACTGCTGTAATCATAGGGCCATTTTTCGTACCAATTACCAGCTAAGCGCTTTCTTCCTGTTATGCCCCCTATGCCATAACGTGTTTGGATAAGATTTGCGTATTCAAATCCAAACGTCAGGTTTCTATTTCCGAATATGCCGTACTTCCTAAGCCCAATCACACTGGCAACCGTATGATCAGGCTGCCGGCGAAGGTCCGCACCACCCCACGCATGATCATCGCGCCCATACTCGAGAAACAATTTAAGGCCCGACTCAGGAAAACTGGCACACAGGTACCCTGACATTGTTTGATCCCAGATGTCCACAGCACTTTCAGGATCATCAGGATCGGTCTGTTTCTGTTTCAGGAATGGGGGATCTTTAAAGGGTATGAGCATGGCTTCTTTCCGACTGAGCGTGTCCTTTCCGGCGAAGTTTCCGCCCGAAAGGTATGTCCTGGAAAGTCCCACCGTCACAACCGGATCGGAATGAATGGTGGCCGCAAACACGAAGGCCGTATAGTAAGGTTCTGCCGCGTTTAGGCTATCCATCTCTGAGAAAATGTACCGGACGTCAAGTCCGACGTTTCTTATCCTCTGCTCCCTGAGCGTTCCGATCATAAGGTGTTTGAATCCCCGGGTATTGTTGGTCATGTTCAGGGTGCTATGAATGCCCGGCCCCCACCACATGCTGGCGTTCGAGATGCCAAATCCAATGCCATTATAGTGAAGATAGAATTGGGTTTCCCTCAGGCCGGACACTTTGTAAGTCGCCTCGCCATGAGGCTGATTGTCGTTAAGTTTCGAGTACCTTTCCAATCTGAGAGGGACTGTATAGTCTTCATTTTGATTCCGGAAATTGAACGGTTCGACACTGAACAGAATATATTTGCCGGAATAAGAAACGTTGAGCGAACTGAAAAAACTCTCCCCTTTGCCAATCCATCTGTCTGACGTGTTCTCGAGGTTCGGGGCACCTGTGTTATTGAAAAACTCGCTCCTGAGGGTCACGTTCCAGTTATTCCCCCGATTGTGGTATTTCTTGAAATACGGTCGAAGAATCAGCGACCCGTTATCTTCGCCATTGTGGAAGTAGGATTTCTCATAGAACATCAAATCAAACGGATCCGCCGGAATGTATCTCTGAGCGCTCGCCGAATAAAGCAAAGCAGCAGATGAAATACAGAGTAATAGACGCTTCATGTTGTCGTTTATCCCCGCCGTTGTGAAATCTCTTTTATCTTTTTCCTTTTATCCTGGTATTCGTCTCTGCGCGGGGTAGTTTAATTGATTCTAAGGAGTTATCTCATAAAAAAATGCCGTCCAGAAGATCTAGACGGCACCACTTGACTCCCAACGTCTAACGCTTAACTCTCTTAGTCTTTTATTCTTCTACTTTTATCTTGCCTGCCCCGTAGCGACAGCGTACGGGGGAACTTGGAACTTTTATCTTGGCCCTTCGGGCCAGTGGAGGCGGGGAGATTCGAACTCCCGTCCGGAACGGCGATACGGCCAGTCTCTACATGTTTAGCTCGCTAGTTTTTTCTCATCCCGGAGGAGCTTAACGAACACCCTCCTTCCAGAACCAGTCTGCTTTGTTCTTGTCCCGATTACACAGACGAAAGCCGGGACCAGCCCTTATTTGCGACGTTCTGTCCGGACGCCAAAGGCGGGCTTCCGGGAGAACGGCTGTCGTCAATTAAGCGACAGCGAAGTTGCCAGTGTTGGCACTTCTTTTTCTTCCAGGGTGATTAATCCCGACGAATCGGGATCCCGGTACTTCGGGAAGAGGTGACCTGGAATCCTCTACATGCAACCGAACGTCTCTTCCGCCCCGTCGAAGCCAGTCGCCCCCATTGGAAACGGTTAAGAGTCAAGGGTTAAGAGTTAGGCTACGAATTACAATTTACGCATCCCGCCTTCATTGTACTCCGGTGGGCAGGCACGTCTCATTTCTCCATTTATCCAATACTCCATTACTCCATGATGAATCGTGGTTCAAGATTAGGCCACGAACGTCCGTAAGAATTTGTCAAAAAGCCTTCGTAACAATTTACCCTAACTACGCTCTACAACTCAAAGTGTTTCTTATGGGTACCTTCCTTTCCCGATAGTCTTCAGCACATCTCTTGGGGTAAGAATCGTCGGCGGTGATTCGTGGGGAAAATAATCCTTAGTATTGAAAGTCACCAATACATCAGCCTGTGCTTGTAAGGCGGCTGCCAAGATTGGAACATCCTTATCATCGGCTTGGTCTCTTGCCCTCATCAGATATTCATCAGCCGGAATGACAACTGTCAAAAAAGAAGCATCCAGAATAGACTGAAAGAGAGGTAGGGCTGCCGGAAGTTGCTTCCGGATGTTCCGGGTACACTCCTCAACAACTTGATCAGAAATATGTCCATGGACAATACCGATTTCCGCCAGCTGGAGAACAATATGGCTTGCGCCAGTCTTGGAGAATGTCCCAGCAATAATCACATCAGAATCGAAGAATACTTTCCGGGCTGATGATCTCTTCACCCTTCTTCGTGAACAAGCCTTCTCTTGTCACGCGTTACGAGTCACGCGTCACTTCTTACACGGGCCCTCTCTTCAGCCAACCCCTTAACCAAGTCCTCAAGTAAGAGGCCTTGTTCCTCCATCAGAGATTCTATCTGAGATACTAGTTTCGGAAGCGTGGTAGGCTTGGGGCTGATCAGGATGCCTTCGCCCAGATCTACAAGGGTAATGGCATCTCCTTCATCCAGGTTATATTTCTCCCGAATTTTCTTGGGTAAGGTCAGTGTTCCTCGTTTTCTTATTTGTACGATTTTGTTCATTTCCGTTTATCAGTATTTCTGATAATCTGCATCTTTTATCATAAAGAAACAAGAAAAACGTCACAAAAAAAACCCTAACCGTGGCTTCCACTCTCATCACTCGATTTTCATTACACGTTTATCGCTAAACAAACCCGTATTGAAGTTCGTCTAACGAAAGCCGGGCATCGAATACCGATACGGACTTCGCCTGCCCCATCGTAAGGAGCAGAGGGACGGTAGCAGGATCACCGAAAACCGGGCTTTGATGGATGGCCCCTCGAATTAATCGTAGCTCTAACTGTTTTGTCATCAGGGTCAATGCTTCTTAGATTTAACTTGTGGTCAGGTATGAAAAACTGTTGCTTCGAATCCTGGGTGGTACTTCTGACCAAAACATTCGTTTTCAAAGCCTCTGCAACCTGTTGAAGCATCTTGAGTTCCAGGAATGAATCAAAGGAGATCACCATATCTTTACAAAAAACAAGGTCGAAGAAATCATAAACATCCAGCCGAGAGGAAACAGAGCTAAGCCCTATCAGGTCAAGCAGATCAGAAACATTATGCTCAAATACAAGTTAGGGGACCTTGAAAATGAGTAAGTATGAAATAATCATCTATTGGAGCGAAGACGACCAAGCCTTCATCGCTGAAGTACCGGAATTGCCTGGTTGTATGGCCGACGGCGCAACCTATGAGGATGCGCTGTCCAATGCCAAGGTGATTATACGGGAATGGATCGAAACAGCTAGAGAGCTAGGACGTCCAATCCCCAAACCTAGAGGTCGATTGATGTACGCATAATTCCCGACATTTGCTACTTTCAACGGGAAAAAACGATCTCAATATTATCCTGAAAAAGCCCCAACTGGGGCTTCCACTCTCATCAATCAATTTTCGTTTACGAAACCCTAATCGAGGTTCCAAATTGACTAGCCGAATACCGAAAGACGGGCGTCGAATACCGATACGGGCTTCCTCACCGAAAACCGGGCATCGCGCTCATCTATCCATTTCTCCATCTCCCTAGTTCCCCATTGTCAATAATCAATTGTCAATAATAAATAATCAATTCTCCTCACACTAGTCTCTGATTTTCGGGTCACAAATTCTAACAATAATGGGTTTTTTCGCACATGCAACTCAATTTTTCCCAACCTGTCCATGAAAATCTAACCAGTCCCTTTTGATTCCACTCTTCCCTTTTAGTATATTCCATCAATCCTCACTAAGACGCAATGACCAAGGCCGTTCCACCGCTTTCACTTCATGCAATCCGCGGTTCTGGTTCCTGCCCGCCCCGCCAGCCTGCTGCTAGAGGGCCGGCAGGCAGGGAGCCTGACCGGCCCGTAGCGAAATATCAGCGTAACGGGGCGACCGTGCGGGGGTTCTTGAGACTCTTCTATCTTTTATCTTTTATCTTTTATCTTGGCCCTCTCTGGGCCTCCGGCGCCTACGACCACGGCACCGCCACTGGCAAAGGTAAGCTCGAACTCGACTTCACCTGGAACCCGTTCAATATCTTCAAATTTGGTCAATCTTATGTAGTTCTGGGCTATGGTATTACTCAAAGGTTAGATGTGCATGGATATTATTCTGTTCATCCGGAAGGTTTTCATACTTATTACTATGGATTATTCTACCAGTTTCTTGATTCGAAACGCGTAGACCTTGCCACCGCTGTTGGTTTGAGGACCAAACTGAAGACGGGGTCAATAGACATTTTCTTCCCCCAGGTGCTGTACAACATTAAGCTCGGGAAGAGTTACACAATTGGGGGAAGTATTGTTTCCGTTCAAGATCCAAGGAATTTGGAGAATATAGTATTACGCAGCACAATTGACATTGCCCTTTTTATTCCCATCTCCAGATACGTTTCGCCACCGAGTTTCATTGATGAACTAAGACTTGGCCTGGGGGTCTTTAACCCCGTAACAAACCTGGACGTCAAATCGGGCCAATTTGTCCCCACTTACAGCGTGGACGTGAAGTTTGATTGGAAGAAGGAGTAGCTTCCTGCTACAGATTAGTGTGGACTAATCTTCCTTTCATCCTCCTCTGGGCGTACAACCCGCTGGCATAGTAAACAATAATCACTTCTGTCCAGCTCAACAATGAGACATCTATTCCGTTCAGACTCATAAGGGCCAGGCCAGCAAATATCAACAAAACCAGTAAGTCAATGACAGACCAGAACTCCAGACCGAAATCACTACTGTTCTCGATATAGTTGCCAATAGTAATGATACCTAACATGGCCAGACTCCCAAATCTCACAAAAACCAAGCTCTTATAGGGAGCCAGAACCTCACCACTGATTAACAACAAACCTTGAAGCAAAACAATAGCCATGATAAGAACCTGAAAGGAGACGTGCCGTTTGGGCCGCAGAAGAGAGAAAATAATCAAAGAGGCCAGACCCACAAGAAGGTAAACGTTAGGGTTGCCTATTGACAGGGTATCTAGGCGTTCTGCCATGAGTGAGATGAAGTAGATCAATCCCAGGAAAGGCACAAATCTGATTCGAAGCCAGTGCCTGTGATCCGAGCGGCGTACACGATTATCTGAGAGACGTTGAATAAATCGTGAAACAATCGGAACATAAAACGGAACCGGAGGAAGAAAGACAAAGAGAATGAGCACCAGAAGAAATACCTGCACGGCAAGAAAATCATAGGAGTATCGATAATAGAATATGGAACCCACACCAGTGAGCCATGTAATCAAGAAAATCGGGACCAGCGTACCCATATAGGAGTTTGTGGCCCGAAACATGAGATGATGAAGATGGATTGTGTCCGCGGTCATTGGATTCTGTTTCTTCAGGATTCGACTGAAGAAGACGCGTGTCGTATCCATAATCAGAAAGGAGGCAAGAATCAAGAAGGGGGTGATGGTCAAAACAGAGCCCGCTTCTATGGATTGGTGAAAAAGAAGCGGTAGACAGGCCACGTGAAATCCCAGCAGCAGACTGCCTGAGTCGCCCATGAAAAACCTGGCTGGCTTCTGATTAAAATGCAGGAATCCGGCCAAAGCACCCAATACCGCAGCATTTATCATAATGAAATCAGGGGCATTATTCAGAATACCAATAATCACCGCAAAGAAGCTAATCAGAACCATAGACCCCCCTGCAAGTCCGTCCATACCGTCGATGAGGTTGACCGCATTTAGTATTCCGACGAACCAGATGAGGAAGATGAGAATGAGCAGCGGAGTGGAGAACGCCAGGGGGAAATTGAAGAATGACAGTGTCATGATTTCACCGACAAAGCGATAGATAATCAGGGTAGCGACCGATAGTTGAACGACCAACTTCACATGCCATGAGATGCGCCGGTAGTCATCGATGGCTCCCAAAGCATAGATCGTTATCCCACCAATGAGGTACCACCAGTATTCCGTCAGGCCACTAAACAAAGCGGTGCCTAGAAGAATGGCCAAACCAAAAGCAATCCCCCCCGTCATCGGGATGGCCTTGTTATGGGTCTTTCTTCCCGTGGGGATATCTATTAACCAGTTGGGAGCATATTTGAGCAATAGGAAGGAAAACCACAAAGTGATGACGAACGCCGAGATGAATGGGATGTAAAAGCTCATGAAGAAATCAACTCCGAGCCAAGATTTGATTCACCGTTGACACTAAGCGCCTGACGATAACCTTTTCGTCAAACTCTTCTTCTATTTTTTTTCGCCCTCGCAGCCCCATGGCTCTTCGTTGATCTACCGACAGTCTGATCATCTTCTCCATTTTTTCAGCCAGGTCTTCTGCATTCCTTGGCTGGCAAAGATATCCATTAATACCATCATTGACAACCTCACGGCATCCTTCCGTGTCGGTGGCAATGACAGGCCGCGCCATAGCCGCCGCTTCCAACAGAGCACGAGGGAGGCCTTCCCGGTATGAGGGGAGTACCAGGCAATCCGCATTGCTGATATAGGGTCGCACATCATCTGTCTCCCCAAGGTACTCAATGATACCTTGTTCTGCCCAAATCTGCATCTGCTCGCGCGAAATAGCTGTGCGGTTACTCACATCTAGAAAACCAAGCAACTGAAAGCGAACTTCGCTGAACTCCGACTTGATCCGTCTCGCAGCTTCCACGAATTCGCCGATGCCTTTGTCCCAGATCATCCTGGACATGAGCAAAAACACCACATCGTCGTTTTGGGAATACGGTTGTGGCATAAATAGTGATGTATCAATGCCAGTACCGGGTATTAATTCCGCTACTGGTTCCGGAATCAGACGTTGCTCGACAAAGAAAGCTTGATCGTCACAATTCTGAAAGACTACCCGTGAAGCCCTTTTCTGGCTTACGCGGTATAGCCGCTTCACCACTGCAGCAACCCACTTCCGGTTGAGAAATGCCGTACCGAATCCTGTAATATTATTTATCGTTGGGAGGTCCAGCAGTCGAGCAGCTAGCGATCCATAAAGAACAGGTTTCACTGTGTAGTGTATTACCAAGTCAGGGGATGATTGACGGTAGATTCGGAACAGTTGCACAAGAGTTACCAAATCGCTTATAGGGTTCAGACCTTTATTGTCCATAAATACGTCGACAAAGGCACATCCTTCTTTGCGTAGGAGCGAAGAATAAGAATCTTTCGGAGCAACGACTGTTATGTCAATACCTTGTCGCAGCAACGCCTTCAATAATCCAAAACGGAAGTTGTATATGTACCAGGATGTGTTGGCAATTACGAGAATTCGTTTGGGCATGCGCACATTCCAGTCAATGTCTAGACAAGAACTTGCTTGGCCAGTCAGAAATATGATGAGGAATTCAGTTTCATATTCGCTCTGAAGTGGACGGTCGAGATATGACTGCGATGGTAACTTCTGACATCCTCGACACTCGAATTGTAGATGCTTCCGTTAACCTCATTGACTATTCAGTATGTCAGGTTATCGAGAACTATCAAACAAATGATTCGATTCCCTGGGGTGAAAGATATAATCACACAATCTTAGATTAGAATGAATGCCAATCTGTTCAATAGTCTGCAATCTGTTTAAGGACCCGTCCGCATTTTTCAGCACTCTAACTACAACGTAATCGAGATCTGACATTATACTTTCAAACCTATCCTGCCGTTCTTTTCGCATTTTGTTCTCTAATGAATAGACAGGCAGGATTTCTATAAGTATTGTTGGCCTTGACTCGAGAATGATAGTTCTTAGACTTTCTATGATTTCCAACTCTGCTCCTTCCACATCAATCTTTATTACAGAGATTTGGTCAGTCTTGATAAGTCCTCTCAGACTCTCGAGACTAAACACAGGTACCAGATGTCTCTGTGTAATTTCCATGTTCGGCCTAAGATTTTCGACTATAGTGGCACAAGTATCGACAACATTAGCTTGAAAGAATTTCAATTCAACTACTTGATCATGATTAGATACTCCTACAGAAACAATGTTACAGTTTTTGAAATTGTTTTTCTTTGCCAATTCCATTGAATAGAACACACAAATTGGATTGGGTTCAAAACCAATGTAATCAAGATTAGGTTGTACGCACTCAGCCTTAATAAGAGTCTGTCCAATATTGACCCCTATGTCGACAAATGTGCCGCCCTTTTTCGCCAACAAGTTTTCCAGAACTGGCATCATCCACATCTCCGACATTGACAGATTCTCGTAACCTATGCCGTTGATAATAGGAACTTGAATCTTTCGGGAATTGAGCATAATTGGCACTACGAAATTGACTTTGTCCAGTATCCTTAGCCTCTTTAGCAATCTTGCCATTCGATACTTCACGACTTTAGAGAGTTTCTATTCTGTTCCCTTCACAAGGTTTCTATCGCACGTAGAGTTGACTTCAGGATTGAGAGATTTGATCTATCGAGGCTCGTCGTCCAATCTCATGGCTAGGTCCTCACAGCCCATTGGTTGTTCCCGTCAAACCTCACCGTTTGCACCGTTTAAGCATGACAAAACTGGGTGAAGTTTTTGCCACCCGTTGCCTTGATGTAAGCCTGTCTTGAACACAGGAATAGACCTACAGGCTAGCTGCACCGACAGACAGGGCACCCATATTGTTTCTCACTCGCAACACAGTATTCCTGTACAGAAGTTTATCATACCCAAGAAGATAGAAATTGAAAACGAAGTATACAGCTAACAACACAAATCTATATCTTGCAGCTGCCCCATAATTAAATACCATAAGCCCGTAAACGGTCATTGAAACCAACAGAAAGATATTTAGAAACAATCTCTTCCGCTTTACAGACTTACTGTAGGTTTTTTTCAAATTGACCAAGACAAGTAATGCCACCATGAATAGATTCTCCAGGGATTGAACCAGTTGAAGTATGTTCGTTGCTTGCCATGGTAATGGACGGAGCAAAAAGTAGAAAAGACTCTTGACTGAAATGAAGGGGAGGTTTGCCCATCCCCCTATGGGTTCATACCCCAGTCTGTAATCACCCGTATTTTCATAATACATGTAGTTGCGGTACATCTCCATTTTTTCGAGAGAGAAATATTGGCCGAGTGTAAAGTACGATATTCGAAGATCCTGAAGATACATATAGGCCATGGGAATCAAGGCAATTATTATCAATTTTCTTAGATTCAATCTTCCTGACAATACCTTGAATATGGATAGCGCCAAGAGAATCATCAGGAAATTTTGAATCTTCAGGAAGGCCAGCGGTACCGCAATAATTAGTCCCACGACTGTTCTATCCTTGACAATAATTGTGTATAACGAAATCATCATAAAGAACAGGACCAGTGTCTCCCTCAGAGCGAGGGACGTATAAAGCATAAGACTGGGGTATAGCAAAAAGAAGAAGTCCACCGCATTATTTGAAACCTTCTTTTTTCTCAAGAAAACAAAAACTGATAGATAAAGTACGAAGTTGATCATCGCGATCGACTGGACAGAATTAATGAATGGCAATGGAATTAATGCAAAAAGCGCGCCTGAAAGATTCTCAATCCGACCTATAGAAGCTAGTTCGAATGTATTCCTGAAATGTTGAGTAGCCGCCAAGTATCGAAATTGATCTGGCATGTAGCTTGGGTGGAATAGAACATCGTTTAGCAGAAAAATAGTGACGAGATGAAGAAGTATGATGGTGGATCTCAGTAGGTCGAGCCGCAGGTATATCAGCACAAATAGAAATACCAGTAATACAAACTCAAGGTTGATCAAATCGTATATGAACGTCATTACTCTATGTCTCTACTAGGGCGGGCGTCGCTTCTGATCCCTCTACCTTGACACAGATAAGTCAGAAACAACAGTGGAGCAAAGGAACACTGAAACTCAAAGTCTAAAGCCTCTAGACATGGTCACAATGGCCCCATACACATAGCCCGGGGCCTTGGCCAGGTCCAAAGATAGTCCCAGAATCCCAACTTGAACCCATTTAACAGGAAACAAGAACGAGGGAGATACGGCTCTTTTCAACGGCAGAAGGATACCCCTGTAGAAGATCGAGAGGGATACAAGGGTGCCGACGTATATTTTTGTTATATGGGGTACATACCACACGGCATCCTCCACCCAACCCGCGAAGATTTCGTTCCACCTGTAGATCAGTCCTGAAAACAAGACGAAAATGATGAACTTCATGGTTATGGTCAGCGTTTTGTCAAGATTGCCAAAACTGTAGAAAAACCTGATCAGCCGATAGAGCAAAAACAGTAGCAGGATTGAAAGTAAGTACAGCTTCGTGATGTGAGGCAGGTAAAGCACGCTATCTTCGTCCCATCCTATAAGAGCATTCCATTTTGCAGCCAATATGGTGAGAAATATTAGAAATAAGCTCAGATATACATTCTTGAGATTTACCAATATGTTGGCTCTCGCCGTATGGCGCGCTGAAATGAAGTACTTCTTGATGGTAAGCAGAAAAGTCTTAGGGAGCCCCAGGTATTTGATTACCGGTTCGTCGAGAAAATGAATCTTCAGGCCTTGATCTATGATTCTGTCCCGCCACTCAATATCTTCACCAGCCCGAAGATGTCCTTGGAAGCCGCCCGATTGTCCAAAAGCGATCTTCTTTACCAAGGTACCCGGTACAGTATGATGCCCCACCAACCCGTAGGTAGCCGCTCTGAGCGATTTCTGAAAGGGTGTCCGAGCTTCAAACTTTCCCATACCGAAAACTAAATCAGAATGATAGGCTGATGCCAGACGTGAGCATTTGTCCAGCCAATCATCTTCTGGAAGTGTCTTACAATCCAAAAACCCGATCCAATCACCATTGGCTATCTCGACGCCAATATTCCTCGCCTCGCCTGGATAAGCCTTCTTTACCTTCTTATAGATAATTCTTGAAGTTGATTGATAATCTGAAATAATTGCTTCAGCAGAATCTGAATCGCTCGAGTCAACAATGACAACTTCGTTGGGTCGAAGTGTCTGATGTTTGAGTGCTTCCAAGACCCTCTCCAGGTGATCTCCGCAATCACGAGCAGGTATTATGACACTTATGTTTGTGTTCTCTGTGTCGTCCAAACCTATTTCCCTTGTGTCAGCCAGGAGACTACGTGTCATGGAACGTTTTGATCAATGAATCTGTCAAACCAGATTTCAAGCACAATCAACGCCCAAAGTTTGTGAGCATGATCTTCTGTTCCGGCCAGATGGGAGTCTACGAGATCTTGAACACGATGAGACCTGAATACCCCACGATTCGTTGCTTGTGAAGAGCTTAATATATCTGTCATCCAATCCTTCAAGGAACCACGAAGCCACGCCGCTAAAGGCACAGTAAAACCTTGTTTGGTCCTGTTGAGATGCTCCCTCGGGAAATAACGTCTTAGGATGTCTTTAAGGAGTACCTTGGATTTCATCCCTCGGACTTTCATTTGACCCGGGAGCCCAGCCACGAATTCGACCAAATGATGGTCCAGAAACGGTGAACGGGCCTCAAGCCCATGAGCCATCGTCGCGATATCCATTTTAACCAGCAAATCGCTCGGTAGATTCAGCATTGTATCTACAGCTATGCCAGCATCTGCCCCATCCACACTTTCTAAGCTGGCAAATAGATTTCGTAACTGATCGACAGAATTGACTCCCCTTGTATTCTGATTCATGTCTTGTGTATAGAGAAAACGTTTACTTGCCTCAGAGAAGAGCCTGGTCCACCTTTCCCAACGTTTAGCCCTAGGCAAATCCGCCATTCTCAGAAATCGTTTTGGATTAATATTTAGACCGAGATATTTCACGCTTAGTTGTTCGG
Source organism: Candidatus Neomarinimicrobiota bacterium (assembly GCA_036476315.1). Classification (NCBI taxonomy): domain Bacteria; kingdom Pseudomonadati; phylum Fidelibacterota; species Fidelibacterota bacterium. Next base: position 36,324 of record JAZGBI010000108.1, read on the forward strand.
GCCAAATCTGGCTTGCCGGCTTAATAAGAACTTGACGAATCCATGATGGAATACCGTGATAAATCTCAACAAGCTGCATGGCGGCGTGTCGATAATAGCCGCCAAAGATCTCATCACCACCATCGCCATTCAACGCCACTGTAACATGCTGTCTTGCCATCTGTGCCAGATAATAAGTGGGTAGCGCCGAAGAATCAGCGAAAGGTTCTCCATAATACTCGATGAGTCGTGGAAGCACAGCCGCAGCATCCGGCTTCACAAGCCGTTCGAAATGCTTTGTATTGAATTGTTCGGCAACTCTTCGTGCGTGAGGTAGTTCATTGAATTCAGATTCATCGAAGCCGATAGAAAACGTCTTGATCGGCAGCTTGCCCTGCTCACTCGCAATGGCCACAATGGCACTTGAATCTACGCCACCACTGAGAAAAATACCTAGAGGGACATCACTGTTTAGCCGCAACTTTACCGACTCATCCAACAAACTTGTGATTTCTTCAATCGCCTCTTCCCTAGTAATACGCAGTTTGTTCACTACATCAAGCTGCCAATACTGATTTAGAACACATCCAGAAGCATCGTATAAAAGGTAGTTGGCCGGCGGCAGTTTCCTGACCCCTCTGAAAGCTGTCCAAGGTGCCGGTATACTCCAAAATGTCAAGTAATGATGGATAGCCTCATAGTCCGGAACTCGTTCGATGGCCGGGTGCTGAAGAATTGCTCGGAGTTCAGAAGCAAAGATCAACTGTCTATCCGTCAGAGCATAGACAAGAGGCTTCTTACCCAACCGATCGCGTGCAAGCATTAGTCTTTGCTGGCGTTCATCCCAAAGTGCAAACGCAAACATACCGCGGAACTTATGGACGCAATCGGGTCCATATTCCTCGTATGCATACACGATTACTTCGGTATCGGACTTTGTTCGAAAACGGTATCCTCGACTAATTAGTTCTTCACGAAGTTCTCGGTAATTATATATCTCTCCGTTGAATGTGATCCAGATTGTTTCCTGTTCATTACATAACGGCTGCCCCCCTCCCTCCAGATCGATCACTTTCAACCGCCTGTTGCCCAGAGCAACCGAACACCCATTCGTACTGGAGGTTGATTGACACGCTTCATTGCGATAGATACCTTCCTCGTCCGGTCCCCGGTGCTTCAAGAGCGCGGTCATTTGACGGACTAGCTCTTCGTTTATAGGCCTGCCTTGAATGTCAACAATACCTGTGATTCCACACATTGATCTAGGTAGCCAGCATGCTATTATAGACTTCAAGATATTCGGACGCAACCTGTTCGATTGAATACCTATCCTCGATTGTTTTTCTTGCCTCACTTCCGAGTCTTCGGGCGAGGGATGAATCCTTTAAGACTCTTGCCAGATTCTCTTCAAGCGCAGCTACATCTCCCGGTGGAAAAAGTAGACCGTTCACACCGTGCACTAGCAATCCTTCCGTAATTCCCTCAAGCCTGGAAGCTATGCATGGAAGTCCGGTTGCCATAGCCTCCAATAGGGCGTTGGGTAAACCTTCACGAATAGTAGGAAGAACAAATATGTCAGCAGATTGATAATACTTTTCAATCTCATACGTCCTCTCTACGAAGACTATACGCTGTCGCAATTTGTGATATTGCACTTCCCTTTGGATCTGCTCTACTAGCTCCTGATCCACCTCGTAATGATCGGAGCGTGTCGCACCCACGAAAACAAGTCCTGTAACAGGAAGTTCTTCGGCTATTCTTTCTTTCCAAGCGTCAAACAAGGAATTCGGAGATTTCTCAGCAGAAAAATGACCTACGAACAGAATAAGCAATAGTCCAGTGGGTAATTTGAGTTCCTGTTTCAGCTCCTGTTGCTGTTTCTTTTCGGTTGGCTGGAATTTCTCAAGATTAACACCATTGGGAATCAGCCGAAATCGTTCGTGCTGGAGACTGGAAGAATTATACAACTTCTCAAATCGAGGACTTGGTCCGACGAAACAATCGGCCAGTGAATAGAACCAATAGATAATACGGCTCCTTCCCTGCATTGCAAGGGGATCGTCGTGTCCAGCTGATGAAAGCTTTATAATTGACTTCTTCCCAAAAAGCTTTGCCAAAGCCATAAACAACATCGATTTACGCGAGAATCCATGAAAATGTACTATGTCAAATCCCCTTTGTAGCCTTAGGAATAGTAAGATTAGACGAAAAGTGGCGTTCAACAAAGACCAGATTTTTCCTATCTCGACATAGAAACGATAAACAGATACACCATCGACTTGGTCCCTTTTGGTTATTTGAGGATTGTTGGTTGTTGTCACAACAGAGAATTTCACCCTGTCTGCCAGCAAATTAATGAGTTGACGGCACTGGAAACTTCCTCCACTGACCTCTGGATAGTAAACACCCGTGACCATCAGTACACCTAGATGCTTGGTGGGGAAAGTCTTAAGGATCACTGAATGACTAGGTATGAAGGGTGGGATTGAAATCCTTACAACTAGGACAAAGCGGACTTCTGGTTTCTAGCAAATCGTCAAAGCCTACAAGAAACCCGCCTTCATTACTTTCTTTTTTAGTCCCATTCTGATTCTTTCTCTCAGAATAATTGGATGATAATTAATTCTATATTCCCTGATTCTCTGAAATTGGGCTTCCAGATTCTGTTTATCTATGATTCTTTCAAGTCTGGACCTATTCTTGTCTTGATCAAACTCATAGTACCAAATATTCCCATTTACAGGAAATTTGGAGAAACGATAGTTGATATACTTGTCACCAATGACTACACGGTCATCATCACCCAATGAACGCCAACTGATTGGGAAAGCAGATACAGGTCTTGCACCGAACATTTCTAGTCCACTCTTAAAGTCCCAGCTTAGCCAAAAGACGTGCTCATTGTTGTAGTTATCTTGAGTAAAGAATGGTACGCACGCAATAAGGTAGGGATTTTCACCTAGGTCGGTTTTGTTTAACTGCAAGACACAGTCAGAGAGCACTTCTTTCCGAGTTCGCCAAGACTCAACAAAATTATCTAATTGGATTACCATCGAAGATGGCCATAAAATGAAAAGTAAAAGAGCAAGCACCATCCATACCGACGTCAATACTTTTTTCACTCCCCAAGCTAAGAATATCGAAAGCAGAATGAGACTGGGAACCATCATTTTATTATAATGACCAAAGGTTTCAGCGGGATAGCCCGAAAGAAGAAAGATGGTTGCACATGAGATAAGAGAAATTACGACCAGGCCAACGAAGAGTCTTTCCCTTGGTTTTTCACTTACTTTTAGTTTTGTTCTCTGGTTAGCACCAGCCGACTTGCGTAACAGAATGAAAAATCCAATCATTAGAACAGCAATAATCAGAACTTGCCATCTAAACAATAACGGTAGGGTGTCGATCAGCAGCAAGGGTACTTCACACACCAGAACGAAAAAATAATAGGTTGCTTGCATAAATGATTTCAAGCTGATGGGAGAAAGTCCATAAGTCCCGTCGCCCACTTGGTACAGTTTTGAAACGTATACTTTGAAAATAAAGAAGAACAACGCTATTAAGACAATGGGCAAGATATAGTAAATGCTAGCCTTAAGAAACTCATCCTTGGATAGCGACTTTCGTCCCTCCATCTCGAAAATAACTGGCAGAAGAGCACTCATAATCAATAACGGCAATATGATTTCTGAGGTAAGTAAACCCAACACTAAGCACGTATACCCTGCAATGTAATTGTAGGGCTTCCCTTGTGATATGTATTTTCCCAAGAGCATTAGATGTAAAGCCCAAAAAAGTATGGGTAGGGTGAAGTTCACCATGTATGCTGAAGCTATGAATGAGGACGAAAAGATTGGAAATGAACAGAACAAACAAAATGACCAGGCCACAGTTTCTCCAGATGATAGTTTAACTATATGAAACAAGAGAGCTACTGCTGTGAACCAGATCACCAGTTGCAAAACGATATATAGAGTTGGATTGTTGTTGAACAGAATAAGGATACTAGTAAGGGAAAAGACGTAAATAGGTCGAGCAGCAAAATTCACGAGAGAAATATTCGCCCTGAATTCCTGCAGGATATTTCCACCTCTATTGCCGATGTTAGCAAGATCGTCAGCCGGACCAAAACCACCTTTAAGAACATATGGTAGGTATACTGTCAATAGTAGGAGAACCAATAGCAGGAGTAACAGAAGAGATATCTGATTTCTCTTCATATTAAGATCTATAAGCTATGCTCAAAAAGATGACCGTCAAGATCTCATGACATTTCTCTGAAAGAAATGTCCCACAAAGAGAATTAGCGACAGTTCCTGTGGCAAAGCAAATCTTGTCTTCATTGCCATTTTATCATCTCTACTGACCGATCTGACCTTGCTTACGTTGTTCCATCAGAAACGAAGCGAAATCGATCCTACGGAAGTTCTGAAGTCTTACAAAGTTTCATGAAGCGGGACCTGGGCCAACAAAACAATCAGCCTTGACCAAAGCCACTGACTTACGCACAAAGCCATGAAAATAGACTATGTCAAATCCTTTACGCAGCCACATGAACTAGAAAACGAATTGCTAATCCGCATTCAACATAGAGCACATTTCGCCATTCTTTACATGAATACGATAGACCGGTGTGTCTTCAACAATATTATGTCTGAACAGCTGAGAATCGGTAGTGGTTGTGAAAATGGTAAGTACCAGGTTATCCCTGAATGAACTAATCAGCCGGCGGCACTGCAAACTCTATTCGCCCATTTCAAGACAGCACGCTCCTTAGACTATCATGGAGTACTTTATCATATGCCAGCTGTGGGCACTTGAAAAGGTACCACTCTGCCCAGTATAATCTATTGACTTTCCCTTTCATTTTCAGTTTAGCACACCATGGAGTGCCACTTATGATTTCATATTAATTCTAGTATTCCAGGTACCACAAGGATGGCAATCCTAGCAGATATTTGGGAACTGAAAACTTGAGTCAGGATACAATTTTCCCTCAATCTTATTAAGAAATCTCTTGAATACATAAACCCATATTGTAAGAAGAATTAGTGGATTGATGCTCAAGCATCTGGAAATGCAGAGTGCTGCCTCCTTAAATGATTTTATCCTAAGTGAGACAAGAAATCCAATGAAAAGCTCAGTGCTAATTTCAAACCTATTCAGGTTTGGTATCTCAGTATTAAGACGACGTTGGTATGCATCGTATTTAGCAAGGATATGACACAAATGACCTACTTTTTTTTTGGAAGGATCATTTGAGTGCGACTTTGGTAAGATTCTGTGCTTGTACAATACCCTGTCGACAAACATAATATCAGTTACCTCCTCCATTTTGAAAATGATATCACGATCTTGGCCGTATAGGAATCTTTCATTAAAACCATCAGTCCTGGAGTAGACCGGTTTTTTGAATGTTCTGAACGCACTAGAAAAATATCCTTTAAGATTTGTTGATTGGGGAGGAATATCGCGGCAAAATCCTTCTTGTACAGGGTTCAGTTGCTGATCGCAGTAAAGAAATTGAGAGTATAGGAATCCACAGTTCGGATTTTCAATGTGAGCTCTGTACATAACCTCCAGAGCATCAACAGTCAACACATCATCACTGTCAAATATTCCAAAAACAGGGGCCCTAGATTTAGAGACTAATTTATTCAACGTTTTAGTATAGCCAATATTTGATGAATTTTCTAGTAGTCGAATTCGTTTATCAGTCGAAAAACGTTTTATAACTTGAATAGAATTATCTGTTGAACAATCATCCATGATGATCAACTCCCAGTTCCTAAATGTCTGGTCAACAATGGACCTGATTGCTTCACTCATAAATTCTGCATTATTGTAATTTGCCATTAGAACGGAGAATCTAGGATTGGAACTGACTTCCATCATGTCTTTGTTATGTAAATCCATCCTACCTTCGTTCAATCTTGAATGTTGTCTGCTCCAGGCTCTGTCCTGAATAATCTTATTATAGAGTCTCTGTAATTGTCTGCGTTCATTTGAAATGTTTCCCTTTCGATTTCTCCATCCGTATAAAATATCAGGAAGATTAGCCAGTTTGAATTTTTCCGATAACCTTATGAAAAGATCATAATCCTGAGCAACATCTATGGATTCATCGTATAGACCAACTTCTAATAAACCATTTTTTCTCATCAAAACAGATCCATGAGCAATACAATTGTTTTTTTGAAGAGTTTCACTGATTAAATCACTTTCTAGAGGTTTCCTCAACGTTCCTTTGATTTTTGATTTCTTATTTATTATGTGAATACAAGAGCCAACTGCCGCGTGATCCCGATTTCTTTCGAGAAATCTGACTTGCTTTTCGAGACGTTTGGGGTACGAAACGTCGTCAGCATCCTGCCTTGCAATATATTCACCAGCGGCATGCCTTATTCCCTTATTGAGTGACTTCGTCAACCCCATATTCTCATCATTATCAACAAGTCTTATGCGCAGATCGTCACTGGAAAGAATAATGTCCCTGCTTGAGTCGGTGGAGCCGTCGTTGATTATTAGGAACTCAAAATCCGTGTAGGTCTGATTTATTATGCTGTCGATGGCTTCACGCAGGTATTTCTCACCATTATGAACTGGCATCAAGACAGTTATCTGGGGCAAGGTAACCATCTCCCTAAGCATTTGACAAATCCAAATGTTGTATGCATATGACAAGTTTGATTACCATAGAGAATAAGCGAAATTCTCAGATAGCTATTGCTTTTCACTTTCCAACCATGATTGAAACATCAAGATGTTCCACAGCTGGTATTGCCAGTTCCGTTTTCCGTCAAGATGTTCCCGCCACTTCTGGTGGATGGGATTGGGGTTAAAGTACCCTTGTTGCTTCAGACAAGCTCTGTCCAGCAAAGATTCGGCCCAATCCCGCAAAGGATTACGTAGCCATTTGTCTATGGGTACTTCAAACCCTGTTTTGGGTCTTTCAATTGCGTCTGGAGGAACATATTGATATAAGACATGTCGCAACAACCACTTCCCCTGACCTTCTCGAATCTTCAAAGAAAGAGGCACCCGCCAGGCAAATTCTACCACTCTATGATCTAGATAGGGTTCGCGTGCTTCCAGACTTACACCCATGCTGGCCCTATCTAGCTTAACCAAGATATCATCCGGGTGATATGTCACTAAATCCAGATACATCATGGTTTGCACGACATCGGGGAAATCTTGCCATAGTTGGTCATCATTTATTATTGTAGAAGGTTCTTTCGCACCTGCTACCACGGCTTTGGGATATGCCCAATTTGAAACGAGGCGCCTGTATTGACCTGCGGGTTCACTTATGTCTAAGACATCAGACAATTTGCGTATTTTCTCAGCAGGATGAGATAGTTTTAGGCTTTCCGGCAATAAAAACTCCAAGTTTTCGTAAATACTATCCACACTTCCAACAGATAAGCGCTTCATGATAGAAGCAATTCTCCTTCGCAAAAATTGTGGGATCCAGTTAAGTCTTTTCCAGGAACTATTTCCCCACAAGTGGCGACTGTATCCCGCAAAAAGCTCATCCCCACCATCTCCTGACAGAGCGACTTTTACTCGTTGTCTTGCAAGCTGTGATATCAAGAAAGTGGGAATTTGGGATGAATCCGAAAACGGCTCATCGTATAGACTAGGCAGTCTAGGAATTACATCCATCGTTTCCTTCGGAGTAAGATAAAATTCAGTGTGATCGGTTCCCAGATGTTCAGCCACAGTTTTTGCATATTGGGCCTCGTTGTAGCTGTCCTCGTGAAATCCAATTGTAAAGGTCTTCACGGGTTGATTACTCTGAGCTTGCATGAGAGCTACTATGGTGGAAGAATCCACTCCTCCTGAAAGAAATGCTCCCAAGGGTACATCAGATATCATGCGTAATTTTATACTGTCTCTTAAGAGGGAATCGAGTTCAGAAATTGCGTCAGAATCTGTACCTTTGAAAGGATGGTTCAAACCAGACTCAACAAGAGTCCTAGCAGACCAGTATGACAATGGTTCAGGTTCACTAGAAGATGAAGAAATTGTCAAGAGATGACCTGGAAGTAATTTATGTATGTTTTGATAGATGGAATATGGCGCTGGAATATAGTTGTACCGAAGGTATAGAGTGAGAGCATTCCTGTCAGTTTCAGCCCGGAATCCCGGTTTGGCCTTAAGTGCCTTGAGTTCTGAACCAAACAAAAAGGTACCATTCTGCCAACCATAATAGAGCGGTTTTTCTCCAATCCTGTCCCGGCCTAAATGCAAGATTCTCTCCACCCGATCCCACAATGCAAACGCGAACATACCATTGAATCTCTTAGCGGATTCTTGAACTCCCCATTCGCAGAATGAGGCAAGCATTACTTCGGTATCAGAATGACCTCGACAATGATGGCCTAGCTTTTCCAAATCTTTTCGAAGATCTCTAAAGTTGTATATTTCACCATTGTAAGCAATGACGTATCGACCATCTGCCGACAGCATCGGTTGGTGACCTTCAGATGAAAGGTCAATAATTGACAACCGTCGATTCCCTAAAGCAATGCCTACTTCCTCATCAACCCATATTCCCTCATCGTCCGGGCCTCGATGAATTAGACTATTCGACATCTTGCGGACATTAGTCGAAAGTTCCTCAGCACCCAATGATTTCGAACTATCCCAATATCCGCAGATACCACACATCTAAGATTGATCCTTAACAATTGATACGCAAAATAATTTCAAGGTCGAGTACGAGATTGTATACTTTCAGAAAGGAAACATCTAGAATTATCTGTTATTATTAATGTTATAAATAGCTTGGAAAGGCCTTTAGTATTCGGGAAAGCTATCTAAAGCCTACCGTAGACAACAATTTCTTTGTCAGTTTGATGAACGGACCTTGTTCATAGAGACTCCATTTCGTCATACTTAAATACTCTAAAAACAAATTCTTGTAATTGCCATCGTACATCCAGTCGATTGGCTTCTTACCGACAAAATGCATTATGTAGGGATTAACGTCCAAGGTCTCAGGAAATTGATTCCAGCGTGGATCGAGTTCCCTCCACCTGTCTTTCAGGACGACATTAAGTCCATACTGGTCCCAATATTTTACATGTTTTCTATTCTCCTCATCACACCTGATCACTTTTTCACTTATGTCTTCTTCTCTCCATTTCTTGAGATCTATCAAAAGAACGCCAGTATTAAAGAATTTAGTCTTGCCGTCCATCCCAAGTTCTCTATAGTTATTAATTCCTCCCCAAGAACAGGATACAAACTTGATTCTAGAATCTTGGATCGCAAGAATAACATTGTCGTCAAAGGTTTGTCGCCAAAGTTTACCGATATCTTCCAGCACTAATAAGTCACAATCCAAGTAAATCACCTTAGATACTGTGTCGGGAACTAGGTAAGGAATTAATAATCTATAATAATGTGTGGTTAGCGATTCATAGTATTCACCCAAGCCCAATTGGATAATGTATTCTTCATTTACATTTAGCCAATCTATTGTAATCTTTGGTGAGTGAATTGAACTTACGAGCTTCCTTTGACTCCTTTTTGTCAGACCGTTGTTGATAATACAAATCTGAATTCCTTCGTGACTTTGATGGTTGTGCTCCAAGGACTTAATCATAGTGGTGGCCATCATTGCATAAGGATTATCAACAGCGCAAACAATGAATATTTCGTTTTCAGCAGACATTGTATCCTGAGTATAGCAGCTAATCAGTAATCGTAAATCTAGAAATGCTAAACTACTGTTCCGACTGTCAAGGAAATATATTGACTCAAATCCTGTGGAATAAGGAAAGAATCGTTCTGTCTACGCTTGAAAGAATGTGAATTTCGGTTCAATTGCAGACATTAAAACATCTGCCAGACTGTGCAGAAACTTATTCAGAGCATTCCTAACATTTCCGCTATTCCCGTTTTCCTGA
>JAZGBI010000109.1 GCA_036476315.1 Candidatus Neomarinimicrobiota bacterium
CCACACACTGTCCTGGCGCCTCTATACCAATGATTACTGGGCCCGTACAAGTATCTTTAGCAACATTTTTTCAGCCCGGTTCACTCATATGTTGAGTCCCAGATCGTACTACGAAGTTTTCCTTGAAAGAGTCGGGAAGAATTACAGGACAGGACCAGGTGCGGCCCGGGATACCTCAAGAATCCACGAAATTGTCCCAGACTTTAACGTGGATGAGTCCCCCTTCGGCTACCAGAAATTCCCGGTGTTTGCCATTGGAGATGGCATGGGAATGGGTGGATCGGTGAGTACATCACGCGACACCAGCAGCTTTGCCACCTGGACGGCCAGATTCAACTATTTCAGCCAGATCAACCAGCAAAACGAGATTTCAACCGGCTTCGAATTTGTTTACGATCAATTCGACCTACGATTCGGTGCCATCAACTGGGCCCTCCCTGAGGGCAATACCTGGACAGAATTCAGCCGGAGTCCCATCCGCGGCACCATCTATGCCCAGGACAAGTTGGAGACGAGAGGATTTGTCGGGATCCTGGGTCTCAACCTGGAATACATCAATCCAAACGGGGAGTGGTATGTCGTGGATCCCTACGATGCCGATTTCCTCTCCTCCGCCTATTCCCCGGACAGGGAGTCGGAATTTTCAACAGAAACAGCCAAGCCTCATTACTACTGGAGCCCGCGTCTCGGTATTTCTCACCCCATCACTGTCAATTCCAAACTGTATTTCAATTATGGTCATTATCGTCAGATGCCCAATTCCGACAGGCTTTACCGGATTCAGCGAGGCTCCGGGTACGTGCTCGACCGCCTGGGTGATCCCACCCTGCCCCTGGCGAGAACCATTTCGTATGAGTTGGGATATGACCAGGCCATTGCCGATCAGTACCTCATCCATGTGGCCGCTTACTATAAGGATATCAGCGATCAGCAGGACTGGACGCGGTACATAAACATTAAGGGAAACGTCAACTACTTCAGGCTCACAAACAACAGCTACGAAGATATCCGGGGCCTGGAAATCGATCTCTCCAAGAATGTTGGCAGGTGGCTGACGGGTAATATCAATTATGAATTCAGAGTGAACTCCGATGGTGAATTCGGATTTCCTCGCCATTACGAGAATCCCGCGGAGCAGAGGGACTACCTGAGAGACAATCCTCCTGAGCAGGAAAAGCCGGTTCCCCGGCCCCGTTTCAAGGCAAATCTGGCGTTTCACACGCCATACAACTTTGGACCAAGCATCGCGGGACAGAACTTGTTGGGTGGATGGCTGGTAAATGTTCTCACTTGGTGGACATCCGGAAGCTGGTTCGACTGGAATCCACACAAGGTCAAGGGGTTGAAAGACAATATGCAGTGGCGGCCTTACAAGAATATTGACCTCAAGGCGTCGAAGACCTTTCAGTTCGCCGGTATAAACGCGGCGTTCTTCCTGGATATCTACAACGTTTTCAATATCAAGAACTTCTCAAGGGAGTCGTTTTACGATGGCTTCGACTACGACTATTACATGTATTCGCTGCATCTGGAAGAGGGTGTCATCGAGAAGCTGAGTCGCGGTGAGACTCAACATCCCGGTATCTCCGGGAACGACCGTCCAGGTGACTATCGACAATCCGGTGTTGAGTTCGTACCCATTGAGTGGGTCCCCGTCGCTGAAAACCTGCCCGAAGAGAAACCTGCAGAAAGGGAGATGTACTATTACCTGGCCGATACGGAAGACTACATGGAATTCGTTGACGGTGAGTGGGTACCGGCAGACAGCAAGAGGATCGACGAAATTCTTGAAACAAAAGCCTACATTGATATGCCGAATCAAACGTACTTCACTTTTCTTAACCCGAGAGCGATCTTCTTCGGCATAAGGCTAAACTTCAGTCTCAAGTAGTGCAACACCAGGCCTCCAGACGTTTAGGGAGAGCAACATGCAACAGATGACACTCAGGAACTTGACGGCCAGACTGGTCCTCACAATGTTCATATTGGCGGGCGCGGCGGTGGCAGATGAAACCAAATGGATTGCAGTGGGAAATCTGCACAACTGGTACTCCAGCGCTGGCGGGGAAAGAGAAGTGGGCCGGACAGGCGAGATACCGGATCAACAAGACGGCTTAAGGTGGCCGGCTCAATTCAGATGGCAGGATACGCAAGCGGCAAAAGCGTTATGGATCGGTTCCACCAACTACAATGATCCAATCGTTGGCAAGACTTTCGATTACAAGGTGGTCCATGTAGGGCCCAGAGTGCTGGATGACCTGGACGAAATAATCCCCATGGAATTCAATATGGTCGGTCGATTCGGTCATCCAAACGTGTTCGTGGATGGCGTTCCTGGATCCAATCTTATGGTGGCTATGGATGAGGTGGATGAAATTGACCCCACGCTCAAGGCCGACAGAGTGATTTACAACGTGGTTCACACGGCCATAGGTATTACGCTCACCCGGAAAATCCACGCTTTCACCAATCCATATCACGATAACTACTTCATTTACGATTACGTCTTCAAGAACACAGGAATCGTTAAGAAGGACACCAGTATCACTCATTCGCAGACGTTGACGGACGTGGTCTTCTTCATTCAGTACCGCTATGCACCCACGCGGGAAGGAAGTGTCTACGGAGGGGGGTGGCTTCCCCAGTCGGCATCGTGGGGACACAATACGGTGAACGACGCGGTCTTCACGCATCCCGAAACGGGAGATCCCTTCAGGGTTCAATTCGCCTGGCAAGGCCTTCATTCCCAGGGTGCCTTCAGTACCATTGGAGGGCCGGCAGCCACAGGGGACGGTCACCTCACCAGTGCCCAGTACGTGGGTGTCATCACCCTCCACGCGGACAAGTCTGCTTCGGACCCGTCTGATGATCCCGATCAGCCGAGCACAACCATGTATTTACAGTCAGATCTGAGAATCACCTCGGGTAACAGCCAGTTTAACGATTCCCAGATGGCGGAAGAGTATGCTGCCATGACGGCCGGGCACCCCCTGAATAGGCACGGGGAGGATCTCGGCTGCCCCACCCCCATCGATTGCGGCGCACCTGCGAATACTTATGTCAAAGCCGGGGATCCCGGCAACCCCGGAGGCTATACCCACGGTCAGGGATTCGGTCCCTATACGCTTGCTCCGGGGGACAGCGTTCATATCGTCCTTGCGGAAGGGGTGGCGGGGATTGACCGCGAATCGTCGTATGACATCGGCGCCCAATGGTTGAGCGGCAGCGGACCGTTTCAGCTTCCTGAAAAAGTTGGAGGTGGCACCACAAATGACGCCGATTATTTCAAGAATGCCTGGGTGTACACCGGTGAAGATTCACTCTTTCAAACGTTTGAGAGAGCTCTTGAGAATTACGAATCCGACTTTGACATTTCTCAACCCCCCCCTCCCCCCGAACTTTTCGAGGTGAATTCGGGTGGAGACAGGATCTCATTGACGTGGACAGACAATGCTGAGTTCGATCCCGTCAATAATGCTGTGGGATACAGGATTTATCGGGCGATCCATGTACCCGATACCACGTATGAATTAATCTTTGAGTGCGGACAGGGCACGGATAACGCCATCGTACATGAGTATGATGATAGAAGCGCAATTCGTGGGTTCGACTACTACTATTACATCGTTTCATTCGATGACGGAAATTCCAACGACGTACAGGCTGGAGTTCCCCTCGTAAGCAGCAAATTCTATACCATGACAAGCGAACCTGCATCTCTGAAAAGACCCGCCGGAGAAAAACTGGCGAACATACGAGTTGTCCCCAACCCTTTCAACATAAAGGCCCGGGAACTCCAATTCGGAGAAAGTGACCCTGACCGTATTATGTTCTACAACATCCCCCCCGTCTGCAGAATCAGGATTTATACCGAGCGGGGCGATCTTGTCAAAACACTGGAGCACACCGATGGAAGCGGGGACGAGGCCTGGAACTCCGTGACCTCTTCCCGGCAGCTGGTGGTTAGCGGAGTCTATATAGCTCACATCGAAGTGACACAGGACTATCAGGATCCCGTCTCGGGCGAATTACTCTACAAGGTGGGAGATGCCGCCATCCGGAAGTTGATCATTATCCGATGATACATCCGTCGAAGCCCGGGAGAAAATAAGCCATGAACGAGAATACCATACGAAAACTCATTCCCAGACTGGCCTTGGGCGTTGCGATTATGGTGTGCACCGCCTGTGAAAACTATCTTCCGGAAGCCTTTCAGGAAGAAGAATTTTCGACTGCCCTTCTGGACGACAACGCCCGTACACTTCTGATAGATACCCTGACTGTTCCCGTCAACGCCTCTATTTCCGATACGCTAGATTCATTGATCGCAGACTCCAGTATAGTGTCCCCGGGAGATGTGAACTGGAATGTTGTGATGCCCGGAGACACCGGATACGTTGTTCTTGCCAATGATGGGACGACCAGCGGAGCGGCAGCAACACTATTCTTCTATGATGACATTGTTGCCATGGTCGTAACGGAGGAGGATGGCTCACCGGTTGAGCCGACCAGCGAACACATTCCCCTCGAGACTATCGCCTACGCGCCGGAAATCAGGACGCGACTGGGATACGACCTTTCAGGAGGCCAGGACTATGTAGTCCGGTTTGTCTCCTCAGTTTCATCATTTCACCTGGTTATTCTAGAAGGAGAGTAGCCAACAAGAGGGAGAAAGGTGATGTACAAACCTATCATAACCCGGTTGCTCATCATCATGATGATTCTCGCATCAGGGTCATACCTGACGGGACAGAACAAGAAACTGGGCCAGACGGGATTCCAATTCCTGAGTGTGACTTCCGATGCCCGGGCTGCCGGTATGGGTGGGGCCATGACCACCGTGGAAGCCTATTCCGCCTCACTGTTCTTCAATCCTGCCGGCATGGCAAGAGTGCCCAACCTTCTCGACGTGAGATTCAATCAGAACGAATGGATTGCCGACATTATGCACAACTCGTTCAGTCTTTCATTCAGACCGGGTGGTGGAGAATACGGTGTTTTCGGACTCAGCCTCCTTTCAGTGGACTACGGAGACATCCAGGGAACCATGGTCGCCGAGAACGAGCAAGGCTATGTGGAAACGGAAACATTCACTCCGTCGGCCCTCGCAGTGGGTATCGGATATGCCAGGGCTCTTACCGACAAATTCTCCGTTGGAGCCCATCTCAAGTCTGCGCACCAGTCTCTCGGGAAAAGCGTGATACCCGTGACAGATACGACCAATACATTGATCAAGAATCTGGCAAGGGCGACCGCGTTCGATTTCGGCACTATCTACTTTACAGGATTCAAAAGTCTCGCTTTCGGCATGTCCGTCCGCAATTTTTCCGATGAGATCAAGTTCGAGTCCGAAGGATTTCAGCTGCCGCTGACCTTCAGAATCGGGGTATCCATGGACGTCCTGGATTTGCTTCCTGAAAAAACCTTCCAGTCTCTTCTCGTTTCTCTCGATGCGGTTCATCCCCGGTCATATCCCGAGTACGTGGACCTTGGAATGGAATATACCCTAGCGGGCATGTTTGCCGTCCGAAGCGGTTATCTGTTCAACCGTGAGGAGCAAGGATTAACGGTAGGTGTGGGGGTCCAAAAACGGTTGAAAAACATCTTCTTTGCTGTGGACTATTCCTCGTCTCCATTCGGCGTGTTTGGCAACATTCAGAGGTTATCACTCCAGTTTTCACTGTAATGGACTATTGATCAGGGTGTTGGAGGACAATCCCATGAAACAATTGAGTGCAGAGAGGAATGTGACATGGATCCTCTCTTTGTTTGTCATTTCCATCTTCTCCGCTTGCGAAGAACCGGAATACCCGGAAAGTATCTGGGAGGGTGACGATGTGGGTGAAGCGTATCCTTCCATCTCTCTTGTTCAACCCGAGGACGGTTCACTGGCAGGTGTGGGTGAAGTCACCATAATCGGAGAAAATTTCTCCGCCGATTCTGCGGACAATATCGTCTTCTTTGACGGATCATTGGCAACCATCCTGAGCGCCAGTGAAATGGAACTGCTGGTGAGGGCACCCGATCTTTCGGGAGATTCACTCACCATCAAGGTAGCTGTGACCGGGGCATTCGAGTTCGCAGAGTATCACCCATATAAGCTGGAACCCGCCGTAACTGAATACGGAGCTTTTGGCGAGTTTGACGACATCTACGCCATGGCTATGGATACCGATGAAAACCTCTATATTTCGATCTATGCTCGTACCATTACGATGGTTGATTCAACAGAGGAGAAAAGTGAGTACGCTTCCTGGGGCGGTCCTCCCTTGATATTAGCAGGGATGAAAATGGGGCCTGACGGGTATCTCTACTTTGCCGCCAACCGAACCCAGCTTTACAGGATCAATCCCGACGACGGTTCCCGTGAAACTTTCGCCGTTTTTGAAGAAAAGGTCCTCGACCTGGATTTCGATTCCGACTTGAACCTGTACGCTGCGGGGAAAGAAGGAAGGGTTTTCCTGACCACCCCTGAAGGTGACACCGCAACCGTCGCCCAATATGACACAGAGATTGAGTTTAACTGCGTGCGAGTCTTCGGAGACCATGTATACCTGACGGGAGAATCACCAACACAAAAAGCTATCTGGCGAAACGAAATCGAAGATGGAGGAACATTGGGTCCCGGCGAACTTGTTTTTGACTGGGATGAGTTTGCAGGGGACCTGGGTCCATCAATTCAGGCAATTACTTTCGCAGAGGACGGAACCCTGTTCATAGGGTCGAACAGGGAGGAGGCCCTGTATGCCCTGGAACCTCCGTATAGCGAGTCCACACCCGAACCTCTCTATCCACAGGTTCTAGTACCCCCCGCCAGCTGGTTGTCCTGGGGCAATGGCAAGTACCTGTACGTAAACCGCCACAGCGATGACACTGCCCAACGACGCGTCCTCAAAGTGAACATGAAACAGGAGGGCGCCCCGTACTACGGAAGGCAATAACAGTTTCCAGGCTAAATAGATCGCTCCCCATCGTTGTTTCCTTTCTGGTCTTCCCCGGACTCATTCTCGGGGGCATCACTGGGAAGATTGCAGGAAGGATTGCTGATGCTCAAAGTGGTGATGGACTCGCAGGCGTAAATGTGGTCATTCAGGAAAGTGAGATGGGAGCTGCGACGGACAACAGCGGCTATTACGTCATACTCAATGTTCCCCCGGGGGACTATATGCTGAAAGCTTCCATGATCGGATACTCCGACGTAACCGCAACGAATGTTGTGGTGGTGATGGGTCAGACGACCACGCTCGACCTGAAGATGGAAACCGAGGTGCTGGCCGCGGAAGAAGTCACCATTGTCGCCGAGCGTCCCGTTGTGGTAAGGGATGTTTCAAACAGCCAGCTGAATGTCACCTCCGAGACCATTGAGAACATGCCCATCCTCGATGTTACGGAGGTGATTGGGCTCCAGGCCGGAATTCAGGGAATGACGGTCCGGGGAGGAAGTGCCCGCCAGACCGCTTTCGTGGTAGACGGGATTGTCCTGAATGACGAACGTTCAAACGATCCCTACACCTCAGTGAGTTTCGGCAGTATTAGTGAAGTCCAGGTGCAAACCGGCGGATTTAACGCCGAATACGGAGATGCAAGGTCGGGCATCATCAATGTTGTCACCAAAGGGGGCGGGAGGGATAGATACAGTGGCTCCATTATTCTCCGGTACAGACCCCCAGGCAAGAAACACTTCGGTCCATCGGTAGACGACCCAAACACCTTTTTCACACGCCCTTACCTGGATCCTGAAGTTTGCTACACGGGAACCGACAATGGTACCTGGGATGCTTACACCCAGAGGCAGTATCCGGCTTTTGAAGGATGGAATACCGTTTCTCAAGCGACACTTCAGGACAGCGATCCCACAAACGACCTGACACCTGAGGGGGCAAGACGACTTTTCAGGTGGCAGCACAGGAGAAACAGCAATATTGTGAAACCGGATCAGACCCTTGATGTCACGATAGGGGGACCCGTGCCCTGGATTGGCAAGGAGCTGGGAGATCTCCGTTTCCATTTTTCATACCGGGATCTCAAGGAAATGTTCATTATCCCCCTGGCCCGGAAAAGCTATGATGCGAATATAGGTCGTCTCAAGCTCACCACGGACATAAACCCGGAAACGAAATTGACGTTGACCGGAATGTACGGTGAAACCCATTCCGTTTCTCCATACCAGTGGCAGACCACACCCACGGGAGACGTTCTCAGATCCCCCTATGAGATCGCGAACTATGTAAGCAGCAGTTCCGGGAACAGTATCATCTATATGCCCGGTTGGTTCAGTCCCAGCACAATCTATCGAACTATATTGGGAGCGACATTCAGTCGCGTGCTGAGTTCAAGAACGTTTTACGAGGTGTATCTTCAGCACAACAGAAATCGGTACAACACCTACAAAATGGCAGACCGGGACACAACGCGAAAGTATGAGATCCTGCCCGGCTATTTTGTGGATGAGGCACCGTTCGGATACTGGGGCTATGGCGTGACCAGCATAGAGGGCATGAGGATTGGCGGATGGATGAACCTTGGACGCGACTCCAGTGTTGTGTCTACGACCACCCTCCGTTTCAATTTTACCAGTCAGCTCAATAGCACCAATCAGATTAAGAGCGGACTCAAGGTGACGTTCAATAACTACGACATCAACTCCTCCACCGAGAGTCCGTCCATGACAACCTGGACGCGAGATCAGGTTTATGAGGTCCACCCCTTTAGAATTGGAGTGTACGCTCAAGATAAACTGGAATTCGAAGGGTTTATCGCCAACGTGGGACTTCGTCTTGACTACTCCGACGCAAACTCGCCCCGGTATGAATTGGACTTTTATGACCCTTATTTCAAGGAAGGTTACGGACACCTGATTGAGGAAGAGGTACCGGTCGACAATGCGGAACCCCAATGGAGTTTGAGTCCCCGTCTGGGGGTGTCGCACCCCATTACCGACAATTCCAAGCTCTACTTCAATTATGGCCATTTTCGCCAGGAGCCTTCCTCTACCTACCGATTCAGGATTCAGCGGGAGTACAATGGACTCGTGACATCCATCGGGGAGCCAGATCTGCGGCTGGAGAAGACGGTCTCCTACGAATTGGGCTATACACACTATCTCTTCAACCGGCTTCTTCTGAATATTGCCGCTTATTACAAGGATGTGACGAACGAACACGGTTGGATCACCTATCAAAACATCAATAATTCGGTTCAGTACCTGAGGGCTTCAGATAATAATTATGAAGATATTCGCGGACTGGAATTCACGCTCGACAAGCGGGTAGGAAGATGGGTGACCGGTTTTGTCAACTATACCTACGAAGTGAGAACTTACGGATATTTTGGCC
This sequence comes from Candidatus Neomarinimicrobiota bacterium, assembly GCA_036476315.1. Taxonomy (NCBI): domain Bacteria; kingdom Pseudomonadati; phylum Fidelibacterota; species Fidelibacterota bacterium. Next base: position 9,336 of record JAZGBI010000109.1, read on the forward strand.
TGACTGAGTACTATGAGGATCCCAACAGACAGCGGGAATACCTGAGACAGAACCCCTATCAGGAAAGACCTCACCCCAGACCCTACATGCGAGCCAATCTCGATATTCATTCTCCTGAAAGATTTGGCCCGGAGCTCAACGGGGTCTACGCATTGGGAGATTGGAACGTCAATCTACTTGCAACCTGGCGAGCTGGTGCATTCACGACCTATAATCCCAACAGCGGACCCGGAATAGTGGATAATGTCCAGTGGAAAGACAGCCACAATATCGATCTCCGGGTGACAAAATCGTTGCGGATTGGAGGTCAAGAAATGCAGTTGTTCGTGGATCTCACAAACGTCTTGAATTCCAGATTCTTAAGCTACGCAGGTTTTTCCGACAATTTCGACTATCTCGACTACATGGAATCGCTGCACTTTGCCTGGGAGGAGGGTGTTGAGAACGGTAATGACAGAGTTGGGGAATACCGCGAGACTCAAGTGAATTACATACCCATGCAGTCGGTTTCCAGTCTCGACGTGGTTCTCGATCCCGAGCTCCCTGTACTTTACTATGACCTGGAGACAGAAAGATACGTACAGTTCGTGGAAAACGAATGGATGGAACGAGATGAAAGCTGGATCAAAAGGGAGGTCATCGATAAGAAGGCGTACATCGACATGCCCAATCTCACCTATTTCACCTACCTGAATCCCCGGAATGTCAAGCTCGGCATCAAAGTGAGTTTCTAATTCATGGAGAGGGTTTCGAATCTCCATGGATAAACACATAGTAGTCTGGGCCAGCGTGCTGTCTTTTTCTTTTCTCTGGGCCCAGGTGGGGGAAAACGAAAAAAGGTACGTTCGAGTTGGCACCCTGCAGAGTCATTTTTCCGCCTACGGCTCGGAACGTGCCTGGAACAACACCTATTATGAGGGACTAATCTGGCCGGCGGACTACCCCTATCAGGACAATGCCGTCATAAAAAGAGCCTGGATTGCCGCAACAGATTTCACGGATTCAGAGGACGAGCACTGGGACGTCTGGGGAACCTATATTTCCAGTGGATACGTGCAGAATTCCCTGTTTCCCATGAAACTGACTCAAGTAGCCAGATTTGAATCCCCTGTTGTGTTCGTCGATGGAAACAACATAACTGCCCCGTATGCAGGGGATGTAGATGAATTCAATCCTGGCCAGATACCCGATCGAATCGTGACCAATGTTGTCAACACTTCACTCGGTCTCACCATGACCCGTCGAGTCCTGGCATTCAGTCAGCAGTACCATGACAATTACTTCATCAAGGAATTCGTTTTCACAAACACAGGAAACGTGGATTTCGATGACGACATTGAACTCAATGCCACCCTGAAGGGAGTTCGTATCGGATGGGGAACGCGTTACAGTGTCTCGCGGGAAGGATCCATTGCGGTCGACGGTCAGCAGTCATGGGGCAAACATACCTGGGTGAGTAAGCGTGGAGAGGACTACCCCTCCCATGCGGCAGAGTCCATAACGGAGGATAATCCCATTGTGGACTGGATCAGGTGTGGTTTCAGCTGGTTCGGTCAATCAGAAAGGGTGTCCTTTGACAATATTGGCGCCCCGGATGTGAGGCATGACGGCCGTCTTACCTCTCCTCATCACGCGGGAAGTGCGATTCTTCATGTAGATAAAAGTGTCACCGACAGAAGTGACGATCCTCATCAGCCTGCCGTACTCGGGTGGCACGCGGGCGATTCTTATCCGTCGGTGGGTAATATCACTCCTTCGGACATGAACAATATGATCAAACTGTACGATTTCCTGAGCGGTAAACCCTATCCGAGTGAAAACTCGGGGGATACCCTGAGGATGGACGAGACATTTCTGGAATCTATCACGCACCGCCTGGACCCTTACACCATTCACAATGACGGAGGGGGAACCAATGTCTGGATCTGCTATGGTCCGTTTGATATACCTCCCGGAGACAGTATTGTCATTGTCGAGGCGGAGGGAATCAGCGGACTGAGCCGGCAAGAATGTGAAGAAATCGGTCGAAGGTGGAAAAAAGCTTACGACAATCCCAGCGATTCCGGTCCCTTTATTCTTCCCGACGGTTCCGAGACGAGTGACAAGGATGTTTTCAAGAACACGTGGGTGTACACGGGCAAGGACTCCATTCTTCAAACGTTTGGAAGGGCAAAAAGAAACTACGACCTGGGATACCTGATTCCCCAGCCCCCTCTGCCTCCTCCTGTCTTTGAGGTGACGTCCGGAGGAGACAAGATCATGCTCACGTGGAGCACCAGTCCTACGGAAGGAGAACCGGATTTTGCGGGCTACAAAATCTTCCGTGCCGTGGGAAAACCAGATACCACCTATGAACAGATAGCCGCTCTTAGCCCGGGCGAAACGTTGTTTGATGACGTGACTGCGGTTCGCGGATTCTCTTACTACTACTATATCGTGGCGTACAACGACGGGTCCAGTAACTCAACAGGAGAGGCAAATCCGATGGGCATACTCCACAGCAGCAGGTTCTACACAAGAACCACAGAACCCGCATTTCTCAGGCGGCCAGCAGGAAAGTCCCTTGAGAAGATCCGGGTAGTGCCGAACCCCTTTCATATCGCTGCGGGCGACCTTCAGTACACGGGCGAAAAGGACAAAATCATGTTCCTGAATATTCCCGCACGTTGCACCATCAAGATTTTTACAGAAAGAGGTGATTTGATAAAAACCATTAATCATGCAGACGGCAGCGGAGACGAAGCGTGGAATTCGGTAACGTCATCGCGTCAGGTCGTGGTGAGCGGTATATACCTGGCTCACTTCAAGGTGACTGAGGACTACACCGACCCGGCCACGGAAGAACTTCTTTACAGGAAAGGGGATACTGCCATCCGCAAATTCGTTGTTATCCGGTGAGTCACTCTCTGGACTCCAAAATTATGTTGACCTGTTCGGTCGAAATACATAATTTGGACGAAAGAAGGGGAGAGATACACTCCCCTTATAAGGAAACAAGCATTCAAAACAGAGGGGGTGACAAATGAATAGACTGCTAAAGCTGATGATCATCATCATAGCCGTGTCCGGTGTTATGGCTGCGCAGTGGACCTATGAGGAGGACTTCTTCGAAGGTACGCTAATTCACGGTGTTGTTGTGGATCCGGACGGCAAGATATGGATAACCCAGTACGCTCAGACAGACACTCTTGTGTTGACGTCAACCGATACGGTTACCGCGTCAGGGATATCCGTATTTAACTCCGATGGAACTGAAGCATCCTTTTCACCCATCACAACGTTGACCGTGGATGGAGTGACGGATACCCTCATCTATAGCAACCGGGGAATCTCCCTTGACGGTGATGGAAACATCCTTACATCCACCGGATCCCTCTACCAAATAAACTATCAGACGGGCGAAGGGATGAACAAATACATGTTCGAGGGTTCGGGTGCCCAACCGTTGACGGAGGCGGGAGCAGACGACAATGGCTTTGTCTACATCGCTCACGTGCTCAACGGACATGCACTGGTGATCCTGGATGAGGATTGGTCAGAATACAATGTGGTGGCGGACACAGTCCACACTATCCAACGCTCCATTCTCGCGAGCCCCGATGGAAAAGATGTCTACGTAGGTGCAATATACACTACCTACAACGGGATTCTCCATTATCACAGTGACGATGGCCCCGACGGAACGTACTCACTTGTCGATACCCTCTACGGGAAAACCGGCAAACAGTTGTGGGCGCAAATCCTGGACTGGGATAACAACGGCCTCCTCTGGGTCGGCACCTATTGGAATGTGGATGCCGATGATTTTACCGGTTGGTACGCGCTGGATCCCACGCAGGACTACTTTGCCGTCGACACTATCGGACATAATGCAAATACAGCGGATCCTCCCGCTATCGGAGATACGCCACCTGCCGGGGGTAGCTATTACGCCCCCAGGGGGATAGCCTTCAGTGCAGATGGACTGACGGCCTACACCGCAGATTTTGACGGCGGCGTAGTCAAGAAATGGACCAATTCAGATCCAGCTCAACCGGGAGACACACCGATCCTGCCTGACCTGAGGATAGACTACGAAAGAGGTAATCCCATAATTGCAGTGGAGTTTACCCTTTCTCAGAACTATCCCAATCCGTTCAATCCGACGACGACTATTCCTTACGATCTGAAACAAAGCGGTATGGCGAAATTGACCGTCTACGATATGCTCGGACGGGAAATCGCAACACTCGTCAATGAACCGAGACCGGCTGGTCGTTACAAGGTTCTCTTCGATGCCACTGGATTGGCTTCAGGTATGTACGTCTACAAACTGGAGTTCAACAACCGTGTGATTTCAAAGAGAATGACGTACATGAAGTAGAACATCGCGCCGGTTTAATCTCTAAAGAAGGGCCGACGGAATCCCGTTCCGTCGGCCTTTTCTTGCTTATTCCCATCCCGGGTTTCTAAATTCCTTCATCAACTCAGCCGCATCTTCAGGAGAATAAGACCATGTTGGTGAAGATCTTCAAAAGTGCCGACGATTACTCGAAGGCCGCTGCACGGGTAATCGCCAGACTGATCGGCCGAAAGCCGGATGCCGTTTTGGGGCTGGCCACCGGATCTACGCCTGTCCCTCTTTACAATGAACTCATTCGACTTCATCAAGAAGAAGCTTTAGACTTTTGCAGGGTCACCACGTTCAATCTCGATGAATACGTGGGCATTACTCGGACTCACTCCCAGAGCTATCACGCCTTCATGAAGGAGAATCTGTTCTCAAAAATCAACATCCCCTCCGAGAATATTCACGTTCCCAACGGAACGGTGGAGAATATCGAGCAGCAGTGCGAATGGTATGAGGAAAGGATTAGACTCAAAGGCGGGATCGATCTTCAGGTGCTGGGGATCGGCGGAAACGGACACATCGCCTTCAATGAACCGGGCTCTTCACTGGGATCCCGCACACGAATAAAGACATTATCTGAGCGAACTCGAGATGATAACAGCCGGTTCTTTGACTCTATGGACAAGGTTCCGAAATATGCCATTACCATGGGAATCGGTACGATCATGGAATCTCACCGGCTTCTCCTCCTGGCTTCGGGCAAGAGCAAGGCCAAAGCCATAAAAAACACCGTGGAGGGTCCCATTACCGCTATGGTGCCCGCCACGATTGTCCAGATGCACCGTTACGCCATGATCTACATCGATGAGGCAGCCGCTTCTGCCCTCAGCCGTGAATACGAAAAAATAAAACCCGAAGACGTCGCCAGAAAGAGAAGCGTTACGATACAGCTCTAAGGTATCATTTGAGGAGAAGCATTCTCCTGGCCTGAAAAAGGCCGCCTTCCCGATCCAGATAATAGATATAGACGCCCGATCCTGCCCGGGTACCCGATTCCGTTTCACCGTTCCATTCGACACTATGAATTCCCGCCGGGAATTCACGGTTTACAAGCGTCTTCACGTGGCGTCCGGCGATGTCGTAAATGGTGAGCTGCACCCTGCCAGGTGTGGGGAGTTCAAAGGGTATCACCGTACGGTTGTTGAAAGGATTTGGATAGTTCTGCAAGAGACGGAATTTCTCCGGCAGACGAGGTCCGGCATGGGCCACCGAGAGGGGAGGCGTTTTCCTTACTATCCGGAGATCGTCGAAATAGATGGTTCCGCTGGTGGCTGCCCCCTGTTCGTGAGTGAGTTGAAAACTGTCTATCCGGAGGTCGCCTTCGAGGATTCCATTTCCAATCCAGTTTCCCACGGGATCAGATCCCAGATCCCATTCAACCAGCCTCCAACCCACCCAATCTATGGTCCTCCAGGGACTGACTTCATGATACGCCGCTGTACCTTCAGCAGGAGCGTGGTCATCCACGCAGAACCGGAATTTGTTGTGACTCCCGTCACCGTATAAATAACACTGAAGCACGTAACTCGTATCGAACAGTACATCTCTGGGGGCTCCTCCCGAAAGATACTCCCGGAGCAGATGTTCAGACGCCGATTGGTCCCACACATAGGTGAGCTTGGCCGATTTCTTCGGTGCGGAAGCTGGAAGATAGGTTTCCGTGCTGTACCCAAAACTCGTCCCTGCCAGTATTCCCGTGGTGGAACCGCTGTAACCGGGCGATTCCCAGTTGCCGGGAAACGTAAATTTGTCAATCAGGATTTCCTCCATATAGCCCTGATTAAGGGTCGTGAAATCAATGGTCATATGGGAACCCACGGTGTTACCCAGCAGATCCTTGATCGTGCTGTGAAGAAAAATCTGGTACGATCGCTCCGGATCCAGTGGATCGTCCGATTGGATGCTGAGGACCGATCTGTTGTTGTACGTTGTCAGGAGAAGACTTCTGTCGATACCTGTGGATCCTCTGTTAAGGAGAACGGTCGTGTCATTGATGGAACCGGGATCCACGAGCTCGTCAAAGAGAATTGTCACAACATCTTCTACATCGAACATGTCCATCTCAGTCTCATAATACGGGTAGCTGAAAACAATCCCGGGCCCTGTCACGTCTTCTTCTTCGGTTCTGAAATTGAGCTCGTAAGGGTCCCCTCCCACCCCGTCGCCGTCTCCATCGATGGCCGATCCGTTGATATCCAATGCCCCAGTGTCTATCGTGAACCTGTAACTGTTGGCATAATTGAGAACCTGTTCAAACTGGATAGTGAGGGTCCTGTGATCGCTCGACCAGATTATCTGCTCCACGGCCGCGGTGGGCGATAGAGTTATAGCATCCGGCACCGTTTGCACGTCCATCGTTTTCGAGAATGAAATGATAATCTCTGCGCTCACGCTGATCGTATCCCCCTCGACCGGATCGGACTGAATCACCGTGGGCGGAAAGGATGGAATCGAGTCACTCATGACAACATTGGAAAGGGGAGATTCGTTCCAGTACCGGTTCAGCGTGGTGGCTCCGTAGCTGTACTGGCCGTTGAAATCCTGCGTTCCCGGGAAACTGTCCGAAACAGTGAAGGCACGATTTCCAAACACTCTCTCAACAATCAGATCATCACCAGTCTTCACGTTCGCGTCTTCCGATCGATAGACTACGTACCAGTTATCGACTCCACCCGTATCACGGGGTGTGACGGTCAATCGATACTTCAGCGAATCGATCTTGATGATATCGATAGTCGGACTATCAGGATATGTTGTATCCACAAGGGCAGTGCCACGAACTTTCGTTTTGGCTGGAAAGAATTGCTTCGCTTCCTCCCAGTATTGATAGTAGTCCCAAGTGCCATACCTAAAGAACTGAAAACCGTCGACCCAGGGCACACTGCGGGAAGTCTCGACGATCTGGGGATGGTTTCTCCACCTGTTCTGGTCGGCCAGGGCATAAGACCCGGGCCCCACGCTGTAAAGCCGGCCGTTGGAAATCCCCTTTTCAATATGGTCTTCCCAGCATTGAGGACAGGAGCCCGTCAGCATCCCGTAGAATTCATTTCCCGTTGTCCAGTGGTAATGCATGGGGGTCAACTGATCGATATGCCCTTCGTTGAACCATAGAGCGGCATCCTGATAAACGACGCCGTATCCCTGCCAGCCAGACCAGTTGTATTTCCCCAGCGCCGCCACGGAGAGGCGTACCCACGGTTTCACGGCCTGAATGGAGTCGTGCAGTACCCGGACAAATTCGGTCACCGTCCACCGCCACCAATCCTCCCAGGAGGGGAATTGGCCTCCGTCAACACTGTCCGGAGGATCCTCACTGTACGGATGTGCCGCGTCGTACAGGTATCGTCCGCCCGGATTCTCCTGCAGTTCCCGTATCTGTTCTTCCGTAATCATTCCATCAGAGTACCGGTTTTCTTCCACCAACCGCGCAAACCCGCGGGATCGCTGAGAACTCGTGAATTCATTCCAGCGGACGTAGTCCAGATGAAGGCCATCGATATCGTAATTGTCAACGATTTCCATGGCGACGGAGAGGAGATATTCCCTCACTGCTTCAAGTCCGGGTGAGAGAGCAAGATTGGACGTCATAGGATTGCCGTCGCGATCTCTGCAGATCCACTCCTCGTGCTCCTGGCTGGGACTCCCAGGGTAACTGCTCCTGGCCTCGAACACATTCATCCATGCGTGAAGTTCAAGACCTCGTTTATGTGCCTCCTCCACCGCATAGGCGAGAGGGTCATAGCCGGGGTCCTGGTGACCCGCGTAAGAGCCCCACGGTTCGTAGGAGGACGGATAATAGGCGGTCCCGCTCTGGCGGGCCTGCCACAACACGGCGTTCATGTTGCCTTTTCTGTGATTATCCATGATGGACCGGGCGAGAGCCTGATTCTCTTCAACACTACTGCCCGAATTGATTAAATCCCACGTGACCACCCAGGTAGCCCGGAATTCCTCGTTGGCAGTTGCCGAGAAAACGCAGCCTAACGAAAGGAATACCGAAACATAGATAACCCGATTCATCCGCGAATTCAGTGTTGACTTTCGATGAGCATCACCCTGCCGTCCATATCCGTCACCACCACCCGCTGTGCGTCCACGGGAGCCACCGTGTTCACCACCGTGACGCCCATTCGGTGTTTCCACCTGAGGTCTCCGGTTTGGGCGCCTGCGGCAATCACAAGACCATTCTTGGTTCCAAAAAAGACGACGCCGTCTTTTTCCACCGGCATGGAAGGGTCGATGTCGTAGCCATAACCACAGGAGGTTGACCAGATAATCTCCGGTTCCTGAGCTGAGGCGGAAAAGGCGAACAGGGTATCCCACATGGACCGGGCGTAGACCGTGGCGCCGTCTTCGGAAATGCCGATGGTTTCCCTCACGTTATACCCATCGGCTCGCCACACGGTTTTTCCCGTTTCAACGTCGATGGCCGTCATGAACCTGTCCGGGGCAACAATGAAAACCTTCTTTTCAGATCCTACAGGCCAGCAGGCGGCGGGAGAATAGAGCGTGGAAGGATTCCCGTTCCACCACTTCCAGGCAAGGGAGCCGTCGCGAGAATCCAGTGCGTAAAGATAGGAGTCCCAGGCGCCAAAGACGACCCTGTCCTCATAGACGAGCGGCCTGGTTTCAACGAAGCCACCCACCTCGGAAAACTCCCACACCCGGGTCCCCAATTCCAGATCGATTGCCCTGAAAGTACCGTCACTTCCACCCACGTATACCGTGCCGCCACGGACCGCCGGCGCTGCCACCACCGGAGCCCCGGTTGCATATTGCCATAAGCGATTTCCATTCTCCATATCGAGACAGTAGATACTGCTGTCCGCTGAGCCAAATACCACCTTTCCACCTGCTATTTGGGGAGTCGAATAGACGGATGACCCCGTCTGAATCCTCCATCTCTCCGTCCCATCCTTCACCGAGAGATCGTGCACGGTTCCGTTGCTGTTCCCTACTACCACATGATCCCGCCAGACCGCAGGTGCGGAGGCAATGGTATGGTCCGTGTCAAATTTCCACTTCACCTGCGCCTGTGGATAGGCTGCATTTATGGAAAAGTCCGGTCGCTCGTATTCCGTGGTATCAGAGAGATAGTCTCTCTCTTCAAGTGACAGCCGGTGCCAGGACGGTTTGGTCCCTTTCCCGGTGGTTCGTTCGTAGAAAATAAGACTGTCTCCGAGGATATCCACAATCGTGTATCCTCCCACCGGATCTTTGCCCCTCAGAGCGGATCGGCCGATTACACCAGGTATTCCTTCAAAATCGAGGACCCTGTTGCGATGGCCATGGCCCACCAATATGGTTTTTATGTTGAACGGTTTGATTCTATCGAGCAGTTCATACCAGTTGTCTATGGAGGAGTCGACAGGATAGTGCGTGACAAATATGAGTGGCTCTTCTTTCTCGGGAAGGTTCACCAGAACCGAATCGAGCCACCTCAGATCCTCCGGTGAAAAATGTCCATCCCCCATGCGCATCAGGGGACCCTCGTGCAATCCGATGAAACGGAAACCCCCGAACTCAAAGACAAACCTGTCGCTTCCCCACAGCTTGGGAAACTTTGTCGCTCCCGACCCAGACCATTTGGTGTCGTGGTTGCCGGGAACAATGTAGTACGGCTTGCGGAGACTATCGAGAATCGCTTTGGCAAGTTCCAGACTGGAGTCGTCTCCCGTCTCTGTGATATCTCCCGAAATGAGAGTGAAGTCAATGTCGTTCATCCGGTTGATATCGTGCATGGCGAGACTCAAATCTTCGGCACCGGTACTGCTGCCCACATGAGTATCGCTCAGCCAGGCAAAGCGTGCGACAGTTTCCCGGTCCTCAGCAAATGTGACTGAGATAGAAAGGTAACTGAGAATCAGGAAGCAATAACGGAAAAACAATGTCACCTCAACAGCACCGCCCTTCTGGTCTGAACGAATTGGCGTGTGTGATCATTGGTAGTCTTACCCGTGAAGGATCTGGCAAACATGCGGATAAAGTAGGTTCCACTACTCACAGCCGAATTTACAAACCGTTCGCACTATTGTTCACTTAACCTATCTAATCTTGATGAAGAACCGTGCAATTGTTGTCACAACAAGACAGCGGACCCGGTAGTGGAGCCCGTCAGGCAGTCGGTTCTCAGAACTGCACCAAGGGAGGAACGACCAATTGTCGATTAAGATCACTCCCCCAAAAAACCAACATAGGAATACCTGTGAGTTCAATACTCTGCAGGTGAGAGGCATTGATTTTGACCTGAGCCTTATCGCGCAACTCCCTGATCCGTTCAGCAATCTGCTCTTTGTCGCTTTCGACAGTCTTGTTCTGATGGAGAGCAGATATGCCCATCATGTACAAGAAATATCGGCGCCACATCTGAGTGTCAGCACGGACCCGTAGAGTGGACTCCAAGCCCAACTCTTTTGCTCTTTCAGCTAAATAATGGTCACGAACCGTACTTTTCAAGAATCCTGTCAAGCTTTTGCTCAGCGCTTCACCATTCTCGGTGTTAATGGGGTAATCATACTTTCTGAGCAAGAGCAACACATCTTTTCCATCCCATACAAAATCAGGAGCTTGAATAACCGGCAGGGAGAGATCAAACGCCTCAGATAACTTGATCTCGTCGCGAAGGATCATGGGCGGTTGGAGCGAATCCTCAGAACGAAAATCGAGCTCTGCTCTGAGAGACTTTATGACCTCAAGAAACCCCACTGCCTTTTGCCTGATTGTCAGGGGTGCCAGTAGATTGTTCACGTATTCATTTGCCAATCGGCTCTCTACCCGGGCTTGAAGGAGCTGTTTTACCTGCTGCCGCTTGTTATGAAGCTCATACGGGGTTAGAAACAGATCCTGCACCCTGTGTTCGACAAAAAGGATCGCATACCCATGAGACAACTCAACAACCTCCGAAGCCTCACCAGGATTTAACTGGTAAGCGGTTCTTTCCACCTGAATGGGTACTGTGCCATCCCCCCAATGAATTGATGAATGGGTAATCTGAGTCCTGTGATCATTTTCTGCTTCTATTGCTAGATCTTCAAATGTTTTTCCGGAGCGAAGCGATTTGCGCCATTCTCCAGCAATGTCTTCATCCTTACTGAATAGTGCCCGAACTTTCAACTGTTGAGTTGATTTTTGTAATGCCTGATGAATCGGTTCCGAATCGGGTTCCGCGTGAGCACGAATCTCTTCAAGGTAGAGTTCACGAATAAGAGCCTGTTGCCTGGCGAAATCCACCGCCTCTATGTATTCCGGTGAATCATCCAGGCGATTCTCCACTGCCCACTGACTCACCACCATCTCGTCAATCAATGCGTCCAATGCCCTCTTATTCCTTTCTGTCACCTTATGAAATTCAGGGAAGGGTGTGAATTCCAATCGTTGTATAAACTGTTCTTTCGTAATCGGTTCACCATTGACGAGAGCCACATTTTCCTCAGAAATCCGTTGCGGTTCTTTTGCGCAATTGATGAGAAATAAAACGGGTATTAAATAGACAAATCCCCGTCTGTTGTAGCTTTGTTTCAAACCCATTTTTTGATATTTATTCGAAATTATGTTTGACCGATCTTTTACAGTTGCAAAAGCTAACTTCACGAATACAGGCAGTTACGGAGACCAAAAACGGGCTTGGCACTACACTTTTCTCATCTGTGTCGTGTTTCATGGCATCTGCCCCGGAGCGATAACGACTCTTGGTTTGACCTTGCCGTTATCCACAACCTGAAGATATTGGTTCTTGCCGGATTTCTTGATTCGGACAAACAGAACCTCTCTCTATCAAGTGATACTGCAATGTTAAAATTCACTCCGGTTGTGATGCAAGACATATCACCCGAAACAAAAGATATATCTCCTATCGGTCAATTGGGTCCTGCAAGTGTCTCATCAAGAGGAAGCGGAGGGACCTTTCACACTTCTATATCGGAATTGGGAGCATTTGTCTCCTTGATAGTAGTGGAATCTTTTGATTATATTAAAAACGTTCTCAGAAATCAACGAAACCAACGAAAATTGCTGGGAATCAGTGATGCGTCCGGGCAGAGGGTTGTGGTTGACCGCAATTCTTTCATCGGTAAGATTCTGGAGGAGGCGAAGGGTGAAGTTCTACTTTTCATCGAGACTTAGTTCATCGGTTGTTCCGAGATTTCTTCCCGTTTTATTATGTTTGGTAGCAACTTATGCATTTGCGGGAACGACCGGCAAAATCGTTGGAAAGGTCGTGGATGCTGAAACTCGTGAACCGCTCATAGGTGCGAATGTTATTGTCGAAGGTACGACAATGGGTGCGGCAACAGATTGGGAAGGTGGCTATATTATTCTGAACGTCGCACCGGGGTCCTACACAATAAGAGCGGAGATGATAGGGTATCAAGCCATAAGAGTTCTGGATGTGGAGGTTTCAGCAGATTTCACGACACACACCGATTTTGAGCTTACATCAACGATTTTGGAGATGGAAGCGGTTAGTGTTATTGCCGAGAGACCCATAATTAAGATGGATCTCACCTCTACAAAGGCCATCGTTGGCGCTGAGACAATTTCCCAAATGCCTGTGGAGGAGATTGGAGATATTCTTGAACTACAGGCGGGAATCATTAAAGGAAGTGACAACAAAATTCACATTCGCGGTGGCCGGTCGAGTGAAATTCTTTATCTGATTGACGGTATTTCTGTAAGTGATCCGTTCTCAGGTGAAATCGCAGTGGAAGTGGAAAATAACGTCATACAGGAGCTTACGGTAGTCAGTGGAACATTTAATGCAGAGTACGGAAGGGCGATGTCAGGTATTGTTGAAATCATAACTAAGGATGGGGGTCGGGAATTATCGGGAAATATTTCAACTTATTTAGGGGATTATTTGAGTTTTGATGATGGTGTGTTTTGGAATATCAATGATATGAGTCCCAATGGTTTAACGAATATACAAGTAAGTCTAAATGGACCAATTCCAGGATTTGGGAAAAAGTTAACTTTTTTTGCTTCCGGTAGAAATTACAGTGATAAAGGATGGTTGTATGGAAGAAGGTGGGTAACTCCTGGCTATCTTGATCAATCTAACCCTGATAGTGTATTTTGGGCGGTTGAACCCGGGGATAGTGCTTTTGTCTCAATGAACTTCTTTTGGAAAACGACTGCACAGGGAAAGCTGACTTTCCGACCTCTCCCAAAGATTAAACTCTCGTATGGCGTATTTTGGGATAATTCAAACTACCGTGTATATGACCAGCTTTTCAGATTCAACCCGGATGGTGATTACAAGCACTTTAAGAATGCACTCACTCAAATTTTTTCCCTGAATCATACGTTGTCTGCCACCACATTTTATACATTTAAACTATCCAATATAGCAACCCATTATGAAAGGAATGTCTTTGATGACCCATTCAATCCTGAATATGTGGATGTTGAGGCCTACAGGGGTAGATTTTACGACGGTGGCACCAAACTCTGGCATGTAAGTCGAAGGACGACAAGTTACGGTGGGAGGTTTGATCTGCTGAGTCAGGTAACAAATAATCACCAAACGAAGACCGGATTTGAGATCACAAAATACACGATGACTTATAAAGATTTTAAGGTGTTATTGGATCGGAGCACTGATTATATGCCTGCTATCGGGGAGGATGTTCCGGGAAATATAAATTACAACAATTACGAACACCGTCCTTTGGAAGTTGCAGTATATATACAGGACAAAATGGAATTTGAGGATATGATCGTGAATGTCGGTATTCGATTTGACTACTTTGATCCTGCCGGTAAAGTTCCAACCGACTTCAGAGATCCGGATAATGCCAAGTATTTTTGGGTGAAAATTGATGATGCTGATTCTCTTCGCATTCGTGAAAGAGATTTTAATTCCACTACTATGACTCTATTGAGAACCGTCGATATTCAAGACAAACCGTGGGAATACAAATATAAAGATGCTGAACCAACGCAAAAAATAAGTCCCAGAATTGGAATTGCCTACCCTATCACGGATAGAGGTGTAATTCATTTTTCTTATGGTCACTTTTTTCAAACACCGCCGTTTCAGTATCTTTACTTTAATTCTGAGTTTGAGGTTCGGTCAGGACCGCTAAATAAGAATGAAGGTAAAGGAGTTTTTGATAGAGTATTTAGTATTGATCCTGAAGCGGAAGGCAACAAAATGGGTAATGCCGAATTGAAACCGCAGCAAACGATCATTTATGAATTGGGACTTCAACAACAAATCAGTGACGATATTGGGATTGATATTACCGGATTTTATAAAGATATGAGAAATCTGTTAGGTACTGAAATTATTGAGATGTATGACACACGACTCTATGCGAGATATATCAATCGGGATTATGGAAATATTCGCGGCGTGACATTCGCCTTAAATCAACGATCTTCTAGAAATACATTTATTTCTTTGGATTATACATTTCAAATTGCCGAAGGGAATGCCTCAAATCCGAATGATGCTTTTTTGGATGCGATTGGCGGGCGTGAAAGTGAAATCAGGGTTGTTCCTTTAGATTGGGATCAGACACATACTTTAAATGTTAATCTAACGGTAACGATCCCTGGAAACTCGGGATTGAGTATTCTGGGTAAATTTGGCAGTGGTTTGCCCTATACTTTCGAGCCCCCACAAACGGGTGCACAATTTACTCGTTTTGAGAATAATGAAAGAAAACCGGCCAATATCACAATTGACCTCAATGCTCATAAAGAATTCAATATCGGAGGAATCAAGGGTTCACTGTTTATGAAAGTTTATAACCTTTTTGACAGGAGGAATGAAATTGCCGTGTACAATGATACCGGACGTGCGGGTTACACAGTTCGTACGCAGTACTGGGGTGAGTGGGTGGACGTAGGATCAGAACCACAATGGGTGAATCGCCCTCATATGTTCTCTCAACCACGACGATTTATATTGGGCTTCAGCTTGGGATTTTAATCATTATGAAGATTTTAACTTATCGCCTGTCTGCCGAACAGGCAGGGAAACAGAGACAATTCCGCGGTTTATCAGGGATCATAACCGGTTCGATGTTATTTCTGTTGATGACGATGGCTTACGGGGGTGGTCCCTATGGAGATGTAACTTTCCGGAGAATGGGGACCCATAATGGAAATCTGATTGCTACGATTTATTTTAACCAAGGTGACATCAGTGGTTGGCATGGATGGGGTTATCCACCTCCACGGATCGAGTGGCCTAAAGGATCAGGTCATGAATACGGCGACGAAAACAGTATATTGGTAGCAGCAGAAGTTGTGAATGTACACGGAGACACCATTCATATTCTCAGTGAAAGCAGTCTGGACTGGGATGCCACGGATACCAATCCAATTCTGGGAGGTCAGATGGGATGGGAACCATTACCAGGATTTTTCAATCCGGCACAGGATTCCCCTGCCATGAGTGACCTTTTAGAAAGCTGGCCCTCAGACTGGCCCGATAGGATGAATCAGGATGACCCCGGGTGGCCCGGATCGTGGAATGGCTACTTCGGTCGTGACGTTTTCCAGGCTGACCAGGAGAGTTATTTCGTGATGGATGATAACTACAATGTGGAGTTTGATTATATACCGGATAACACTGACCCCAACCGCCACGGTTTAGGCCTCCAGGTCGCTGTCAGAGGCCTCCAGTGGTCCGATCCCCTTGCTCAAGACTGCATCTTCTGGCTCTATGACATAACAAACGTCTCCACAACCACTTACGATAAAATTGTCTTCGGAGAGGTGTTCGACGCAAGGGTTGGGGGAACAGGGGAGGAGAATGATGATTTAGCTGAATTTATTGCCTATGGGAATATAGATATTACTTATTCCTGGGATAATGATAATTTGGGGTCCGGCGGATGGTCTCCCGTTGGGTATATAGGATTTGCCTTTTTGGAAAGCCCGGGGATAGATCTAGATGGGATTGACAATGATGACGATGGTTTGGTTGATGAAAGTCGGGATAACGATGCGGGAACCTGGCTGGACGCCTTTCCTTATGGCATTGATGATGTGGATAGATTTAGACTGTTTTACAAACGGGAACCAGTCCCCCACTGGTCCGGGGATGAGGATGGAGATTGGCTTGGCTTTGGTGACCTGAATGGGAATGGAGAGTGGGAATCATCCTTCGAAGTACTCAATGACGATTTAGGAATGGACGGTATCGGGCCCGACCATCCCAAGTATCCAGGCAAGGACACCGGGGAAGGTAACGGTATCCCGACGGAAGGAGAACCCAATTTCGGGATACTGGATGTGGATGAGTCCGACCAGATTGGTTTGACCAGCATGGAATCCCATGTTGAGAATTCGGTCGTCTTTGCCAATGATGAGCTCATGTGGACATTATTACAACCGGATCGTTTTGTAACTCCTGATCCTAATAGACTCACAAATTACGAATTTTTCTATGCTTCCGGTTTCTTCCTGCTTGAGCCCGGTAAAACGGAACGTTTTTCCCTTGCCCTCCTTTTAGGAGAAGATAAAGATGACATTCTTCGGAACAAGAAAACAGTTCAGAACATTTACGACGCCAACTACCGTTTTAAAACTCCCCCGCTTAAGCCGAAAGTTCTTGCAGTAGCAGGGGACAAAAAGGTGACCCTTTATTGGGACAAGCTCGCTGAACGTTCCCGGGATCCTGTCTATGGATTTGACTTCGAAGGATATATGATTTACAAAAGTACCTGGTATGACTTTTCCGATTCGGATCCAGTGACAGACAGTTACGGGAATGTCGTCTTTTTTGAGCCTGCAGCACAGTTTGATCTGGTGGATGGGCTTGTGGGTCCCCATTCGGTCGGGATCGGTTCCGAACCGGGGATAGATGAACCCACCGGGGCAAACCTGAACATGGGCACAGATAGTGGGCTCAAACACTTCTGGGTAGATACGGACGTCCTGAATGGACAGACTTATTATTATGCTATTGTATCCTACGACAAAGGATACGACACTGACTTCTTCGAACGAGGGCTTTCTAATGATTCCACTCTTCTTGTCGCTTCCCCGAGTATTAGCGCCATCGATTTTGAACTGGATAAGCTGGGCAACGTTATCGGTAAGGGAATCAACACGGCCATTGCAACACCATCTCCTCCCTCTGCAGGATACATTCCCCCCGAATTATCCGAGCTGGAACATATCGCCGGACCAGCGACTGGAACCATCCTATACACCCTGCTCGACCCACTTAAGATAAAAGACAGCACTACCTACCATTTAGTCTTTGGTGATACATCTGCCAATGATGATGATACATCTGCCAATGAGATCATCTATTCCGTCCTGAATATGACCGATTTTCGCACAGTCCTTTCCAACCAAACAGGGATATACGGAGACAACAGCCTGGAGTTCGACGGTCTTATGCTCACCATCTACAATGATTCAACCGTGAACTATGACCCATCCAATTCAGGGTGGATTGCCGGTAGCAGTAATTATGAACTTAATGTACGGGATCGCAAATCTTCCGGTCCATTGTATCGTTCTCCTTCTGATTATATGATTATTTTTGACAGCACAATGATCGACACATCATGGGATCCTGCAAGCTCTAGCCTCAACAACAGGCCAGCGAAGTTCCAGATATGGGACATAACCTTTGCTGAAAATCCAAAGAAGCTCAGGTTTGCATTCAAAGAACCGAGGGGGCAAGAGGATGGACTATTTATCGGGGGTGCGAACATTGACTATGTCTATATCTGGGCGGAACACGATGATGGGACTTACAGCAAGAGCTGGAGACTAGCATTAGAAGAACCGTTGGACATATTCGATACGACAGGAGTCGGACAGGACATAAGTGTTGATACGATTCGTGTGGAGCCTATTATTCCTACGGTTGGGGATACATTATTTATTTCAGTCACCAAACCGTTTCGATCAAGTGATATTTATGAATTGAAAACAATGGCAGCTTACGTCGATAGATCTGTTGCTGAAAAGAGGTTGGACCGTATTGTAGTAGTTCCCAATCCTTATGTTGCAGCAGCTTCGTGGGAGCAGAGGTTACCCCCCGGCATCATTTCCGGACGCGGAGAGCGAAAAATCGGATTTATTAATCTTCCGGAAAAGTGCACCATACGTATTTATACCGCCCGTGGGTATCTCGTACGTATCATTGAACATGAATCCACTATAGCCAACGGAACGGAATTCTGGGATTTAAAAACCAAAGATGGAATGGAAGTGGCTTACGGACTCTATTTTTTCCACGTTGACGCAGACAATCTGGGTGAAAAGCTCGGGAGGTTTGCCATTATTAAGTGATGAGAATTTGTATGAGGACAAGTTGCCCAAAGGTTCTTTCGGACAAGTTTCTCCCGAGAATCGGGACAAGTTTCTCAAAGAGTCTTTTGGACAAATCGAAGCGTATTGGAAACCCCGTACACGCAGTGTCGGGGTTTAGAGTTTCATATTTCAATCAGTCTGTTCGAAATGTCCTATTCTCCCTCTTCTTTTTTGTCACTTTCATTATACTCAATCTTGTGCAAGGTCAAATTGTAAGCAATGTCTCGAAAGTAGGCACCACGGCTGCTCCATTCTTAGAAATTGAAGTGGGCTCCAGGGCACTAGGAATGGGAGGCGCCTTTGTTGCGATTGCCAATGATGCAACTGCTATCTATTGGAATCCGGCGGGAATAGCCCGGTTATCGAAGAGCGAGGCTACATTGATTCATACAAATTGGTTGGTAGGAACCAATTTCGACTTTGCAGGCATTGTGTTGCCTATGGGCCGCATGGGATCAATCGCAGTAAGTGTAACCTCCTTGAGTACTGATGAAATGGAAGTTAGAACCGTACAGAATCCTGAGGGCACTGGGGAAAAATTTTCCCAGGGCGATTTGTCCGCAGGATTGTCTTATGCTAAGAATCTGACGGATAAGTTTTCGATTGGAGTTAATGTAAAATATATTTCACAGAAAATTTGGCATATGAATGCCCAAGGGTATGCCCTCGATATAGGAACTTTATTCCGAACCGAGTTTAACGGGATGATGATCGGAATGAGCATCTCAAATTTTGGAGGGTCGATGAAATTGGAAGGGAAAGACATCTTCGTAAACTATGATGAGGCACCGCAATTCGGTGGAAGTAATGAGCGAATCCCAGCATTTAAGAAGACTGATGAGTTTCCTTTACCCCTTCTTTTCAGGGTCGGCATAGCGATGGACCTTCTCAAGAATAGCAGGAACCAATTAACAATTGCCGCAGATGCAGCTCACCCGAACGACAATACGGAGTATATTAACCTGGGGATGGAATATATCTTTAGAAATCAGGTAGCCCTGAGATTTGGATACAAGAATTTGTTCACCCTTGATACTGAAGAAGGATTTACTGCCGGAGTCGGCACAAAATTGAAATTGGCAAGAGGAATTGCAGTAAAGATTGATTATGCCTTACAGGATTTTGGTAGACTGCATAATGCACAACGATTTTCTTTGGGGTTTGAATTTTAGTTTGGATTATTCAACTACAGCGTCCTTCGGACAAGATCTCGTTGGATTTATCAATCCTAACCTGAATCATTCATCAGCAAACAAGCAATCGATTTTAAATGCCATTAAAACAAATACTTGTGAATATCTATGCTTGCTGATGAATAATTCACCGAAGGCCGCCTCCGGTGGATAATTCATCAGAATTAATATTGATCTGGTATAAGTGTTTATTATTCTTTTACATAAGCGATATCAGAATAATGCTGATGAATTATCCAGGCTAAAAGAATTGTTATGGCAAAAGAACACTGTTTACGAAAATAAAATTCTCTCAAACGATTACGACCTCATGCCTTATACCCTAAATCTTATTTTCTAAGTTACATATTAATAAATAACTAATGAATACAGCAAACAAACAGTAGGCATATGTGAAATTTGATGATCAATATGGTTAATAGAGTAAAGGAAAGAAGAATGCTGCAGAATAATATTGTGCTAATTTTTTCCGTACTGTTCCTTGTTGCTCCGGCAAGTGGTCAGCATGTTCAGCAAAACTATGCCATAACAGATAATGGTAAAAGAGTTATTCTAAAGGATAACGGAACTTGGGAATACATTGAGGAAGACAAACAGAATTATGATTATAAAAAAGTTCCACCAAAGACGTATAATTACGAATTCAAACCGCAAGCATGGGAAGAGCGAATGGAACAAGCGGCCCATGAATATTGGCGTATAAGAGCCCATGCAGAATTGGAACAATTAGGTATTCCCGTTAACCGGTATGATCCTACAACCAACGATGTTCCACTTCTTTTGAAATTAGAGGGTGGCAGAATTAGAACAGATTTTGATCCTTTTACGCCATTAGCAAGAGGGGAAGTTATCGATATTGCGGGTCTGTGGGATCCTTCCAAGGGTGATAATCCAACTCTTAAGATTCATGGCAAACTTTTCCTGCAAATAACGATGAAATTGGATGACCACAAGAGATTATTTTCGCAATATAAACAGCGTAATTATATTCCAACACCTGAGGATTTTCAGAGAATATTGGAATTTAGAGATTCCCTTGATGTTATTTCTCTTGGAATGCACGACTATAATCGTGACAACACACATATTTGGCCTGGAATTCCTCACAGCTTTCTTTACGCACCGCCCGGATCACCCTATGATCCGGATAATCCACCGATTATTCGAGGTGATGGTTTCCCTTATATTCAAAGGGGTCATCTCACGTTAGCCCGTCGAGAAGTACCCATGTCAAACTATCAGTACGAAAATCTATTAAAACACATTGATAATCTGGAAGGACATGGTTCCATCAAAGTAAGATATGATATGGGAAATGGAGTTATTGAAACAGTTATTTTTGAGGAAGTGTGGCTTAAGATTAATCCATATAATGGAGATCCGACACACATTTTAGAAAAAGTAAGTCTTAAAAAATAATTATCATTCCAAGTTATTCAACACAGTGTGCATAAAATTAGCATCAAATATTTCTAACAATTGTATAGATGTTTTGGAGATAATGTTCAATTCAGGGTTATTCAGAAAAACAACTTCCATTTTAAGACTGAAGTAAAGCACTTGACATTTATTTGTTAATGAAATTATATTGCATTTAAGCGATTGCCTATTCAAACCAAAAGTGGGACTCTTTCAATTAAATCTTTTACTGAAATGTGAGGGCGATGGTTTTATCGTTGCCTTAATTCAAAAAAAATTACCTTTAAGGAGATAACTAATGAATAAGAAAAAGCTAATGGATAAATTATTCCTTCCATTGTTGGTGTTGGCTTTTGGTATCTTTGTGATACCTGCTTATAGTCAAGTAGGTAACAATGCCGATCTCAGTTTAGCCTGGCACGAAGCGGATGATATTGAGTATGGTCGCGGCTATACGCTGAAAGTAGGGATGGACATTGATGAAGACGGCTGGGGAGAGATGTTGGTTTACGAGCGGCTGAATGAGAGTGCGACACTATACAAGGTTAGTCTCTTTGAGGCGGATGCCGACAACAGTTACAGTGAAGTGTGGTTTTACCAGTTTGCTTCTGCTGACATTGGCGGCGGTGAGCGTGGGCTTATGGTGACGGATCTGGACAATGACGGTTTTTCGGAAATTACAGCAATTATACAAACGGTTGAAAACGTGGATAACCTTCTCGTCTTTGAGTGGGATGGTACGGATAACGGTTTGCCCAGCACTCCCACGGTGACGTTTGATCTACCCAGAGATACCGGCGGTTACGTGGCTTTGGAGAACAACGTTCAGTACCTTCAAATGGATGATGATGCCAATCTGGAAATGGTGCTGACCCATCGTGGTGGTGCCAGTATCTTCCTGCAGATCGTCGAGCTGAGTAATTCCGATTTTGGTAGTCCGGAGTGGCTGGTAGAGTTTACGGATGTCTGGGAGGGAGCGAAGAACTCGGGCTTCGGCATTTCGGATATTGATCATGATGGACTTAAGGAAATTATCATGTGGAACGAAGGTACCGGGGATGTTCGTGTGTATGAGAACACAGGAACAGACGCCTATGAAGTGGTGAATACATGGACACCGACTCCGACGGGATATGAAGGTACAGTGAAGAGTAGGATTCAGGCCTCGGATTTTGATAAGGATGGAGTAGATGAGCTTTACTTATCCGATTCGAAGGGTATTTTGTGGGTTATAACTCCCAATGGAGATGTGTCGACGATGTTTGACGATGCGAACTGGAATATTCTTCACGATTGGAAGTTGGATGGTGTTGAGTTCAACGAAGGGGGCGAGGTACGTGGATGTATTCCTGGTGATCTGGATCGGGACGGTTTGCCTGACCTCTATTTTGCCGGAAACAACTTTGGTGCGATCATGGATATGGAGTATGAAGGCGGATCCGTCACCGAGGAAGAGAGTTACTCATTCTACTACACGACCATAGATGGGGAGACAGTGGCTGGTGGTCATTTTGGCCGTCCGGCTAATGTGGATATAGGTGATATGGACAATGACGGACATCTGGAACTGGTAGCGACAGTTCCCTGGTCCGGCGATGACCCGGTTGATAACCTCTTGGGACTCTATGTCTTTGAGTTTGAGTCTACTACCCTGGGAATTGAAGCGGAGAGTCCAAAGGAACAACTTCCCACGACCTTTGCTTTGAAGCAGAACTATCCGAACCCATTTAACCCGGTCACCACCATTGCTTACGACTTACCTGCGGCTACCGATGTGTCTCTGAAGGTCTATGATTTGTTGGGCCGACACGTGAGAACATTAGTAAACGTACATCAAATGGCAAATTCTTATGTTGCTGTTTGGGATGGCAGGGACAGTATGGGAGCTCAAGTGGCTACCGGTATCTACCTTTATCGGTTGAAAACTGGGCAATTCTCATCCACAAAAAAGATGATACTGCTGAGGTAGACTGACTTCAATAAAGGAAGTCTCAACTTAGAGCCCCACTGATTAATCCTCAGTGGGGCTTTTTGTGTGGGATCGTGGAATGAGAAATCGTAAATATTTAGTGAACCCGTTGTCATTGTCAGATCAATTACCTCATGCTTTAGCTCGTGGGTTAGAATAGGTTCAATGAGTAGTATTTTGCATGGATTTAGCAAATCAGCAAAGTTATATCTTATTAAAAATCTGATTTCACGTCGAGTCAATATTCTGTTCATTTTTCTTTGTGTTTGTATTTTAGGATCCACGTTAAAAGCTGGAACCACGGGTAAAATTACAGGTACCGTTCGAGATCTTTCTACGGGAGAATCATTGATCGGAGCAAACATAATCATTGAAGGAACCTCCATGGGAGCTGCTACCGATGTTGATGGCCAATATATTATTCTAAACATTTCACCCGGTATTTATGATGTAAAGTCTATGATGATCGGATACACTTCCGTCCGAACGGTGGGTATAAAAATATCAATCGATGTTACTACTGCTCTTAATTTTCAATTACAACCTTCCATATTGGAGTTTGAGGAGGTAACTATTACTGCAGAGCGGACAATTGTTCAAAAAGATCTTACATCTTCGCTTTCCATCGTAGGTAGTGATGAGATAGCAGGAATGCCCGTTGAGGAGTTTGAGGATGTGTTGGCGCTTCAGGCTGGAATTATTATTGGCACTGGGGGTGAGATTCATATCCGAGGGGGGCGATCCAGTGAAATCTCTTATTTGGTTGATGGTATTTCAGTAACAGATCCTTTTTCCGGTGAGCTTGCCATTGAAATTGAAAATAACTCCATTCAGGAACTGCAAGTGATTAGCGGGACGTTCAATGCGGAGTATGGTCAGGCAATGTCCGGAATTATTGATATCGTAACCAAGGAGGGGGGTGATAGACTGCGGGGGAATATCTCTTTTTATTCTGGGGACTATCTTAGCCGCAATAATAATCTGTTTATGAATATTGACAATATTAATTTTAAAAATGTATCAAATGTACAATTAAGTATGGATGGCCCACTCCCATTGTTTGGTAATAAATTATCTTTTTTTCTTACAGGGAGGTATTATGACACCCAGGGTTGGCTTTATGGGAAAAGAAGATTCTTGCCTGCCGACTCTTCTAATTTTGCGAATTGGGATGTGAGAAAAGATGATGTGGGTGCAGATTCCACCGCAAATACCGGAGATGACGGTGAAGGTGACGACAGCGCGACTCCTGGAGAACCGAATGTCTATGTGGAAGAATCTGGTGATGGCGCATTTGTTGCTATGAATCCACTTGTTAAAATAAGCGCTGAAGGGAAACTTACTTATCGGCTCTCCCCAACCATTAAAGTTTCTTACATTTTTTTCTGGAATAAGATCAATTTTCGCGAATATTCCCATTTATTCAAGTTAAACCCGGGTGGAGATTATCAACAGTTCAAATACGGATATACACAATCGTTGATTTGGAATCATACTTTGAGTTCCAAGTCCTTTTATACTCTTAAGCTTTCCGATACATTCTTTGATTATAAAAGGTATGTATATCAGGATCCTCTCGATTCTCGATATGTTGACCCTAAACGTTTAAATGATGCTTCACAGAAAGCATTTAAGACAGGTGGAACTGAAATGTGGCATTATTACCGGAATACTCGTTCATTTGGAGGAAAGGTGGATTTAACCAGTCAAATCAATAATTCACATCAAGCAAAAATCGGATTGGAGTTCAGGCAGAACAATTTGTATTTCCACGAATTCGAGATAATTCCTAAGAGAAATGATGCAGGAATCATTATTAGACCTTTTGAACCTACTCCTGCCCGTTCTACATCCATCGCAAATAATCGTTACCGTCACCATCCCGTTGAGGCAGCGGCATATATTCAAGACAAAATGGAATTTGAAGAAATGATTGTTAATGTAGGTCTACGATATGATTATTTTAACGCAAATGCGAAAGTTCCTATTGATCTTAGAGATCCCGACAATGCAAAATATTTTACGGTTCTTTCTCCCCAGGATAATAGTGTTCGAATAGTGGGAGAAAGTATATATGATTCCGCTATTATGGGTGAAATTCTCGATACTGTCAATGTCCGGGGAAACAAATGGAAAAATAATTATAGAAATGCAAAACCTTTACACAATTTGAGTCCTCGGGTTGGAATTTCTTATCCCATTACAGACCGGGGCGCTATCCATTTTTCTTATGGCCATTTTTCCCAAATACCCACCTTTGAGCAGTTATTTGACAATTCGGAATTTGAGGTTTGGCCTGGATTATCTTCCATGATGGGCAATGCAGAACTGAAACCACAACGTACGGTTATTTATGAAATTGGTTTACAACAACAACTTTCGGAAAATATTGGCATTGATATAACCAGTTTTTACAAAGATATTAGACATCTTTTAGGCATGGAAATCATTACTACTTACACTCAGGATAGGTATGCTCGTTTTATTAACCGTGACTATGGGAATGTAAAGGGTATCACCTTAGCTCTTGAGAAAAGGAGGTCAAACTATATTTATGCTTCCGTTGACTATACCTATCAAGTAGCTGAGGGTAACGCCTCCGATCCACAGCAAGTCTTCAAAGATGCTAAGAGTAATAAAGAGAGTGAGATTCAAATCGTCCCACTGGACTGGGATCAGACACATACTCTCAATTTTAATATAACTATAAGTCAACCAGGGAATTGGGGCTTGAGTGTTATTGCAAGGGTGGGAAGCGGGCTTCCATACACACCCAAAATTGAAAATGTAGGGGCAACCTTTAAAAACAGTGAAAGAAAACCACCCCAATATTCATTCGATCTGAAAGCACAAAAGGAGTTTAAAACTTTGGGTACAGTGTACTCTGTCTATGTTAAAGCGTATAATATTTTTGATCGGCAAAATGAAAAGCTTGTTTTTTCAGATACCGGACGAGCCGGTTATACTATTGATCCTCCGGTAAGTGTGAGAGGTGTGAATACTTTGGATGAATTCCTGACCAGACCTGATTACTACTCCGAACCAAGGAGAGTAATATTTGGGGTTTCGATTGGATTTTGATGAGCAAAATTTAGCAAGGCATTCATGGCCTTATCATCAGAAATCCGTCAGCTGACGGATAACGCCGTGAACGGTTAATGAGGGAAATATATGCGGATAAATCAAAATTGTAACGGGTTTACTGAATGTTTGCGTAAATGAAAATTATATTTTCAGATGGATACATTTTAATATTAAAGACAGACACTAAATAATCGTCCCTGAAATATATCATAACGTTCTTAATATCAATAGAGTAAGTCACCAAACCTTGTTAAATTTTCGCCAGAAAGCCTTGCGTTAACCCCAAAAAAACTGGTGAAATATGCACCCAAAATCTCAAGCCCGACCTCAAGATGAATCCGGCAGCTGCCGGACCGTTTAGAGCAGATTATCGACACAGACCATCCCTTGTGCCAGTTAGCTCGTGCTGTAAACTGGTCCTATTTCGTGGAGGAGTTTGGGCTCTTGTATGTGGAAAACAGCGGTCGTCCTGGCAAACCCATTCGGTTGATGGTCGCTCTCCATAATCTGAAGCACACATTCGATGAGAGTGACGAGTCTGTCATGGAGCGATTCTTGGAGAACCCCTACTGGCAGTACTTTGCCGGCTTTGAGTATTTCCAACATGAACTACCGTTAGATCCTACCAGCCTGGTCAAATGGCGGCAACGAATTGGGCCCGAAGGGATAGAGAAGGTATTCTACCAGACATTGAAGACAGCTCAGCAATTAGGCTTATTGAAGCGTTCCCATTTGAACAAAGTGAATATTGACACCACGGTTCAGGAGAAGGCCATTGCTTTTCCCACAGACGCTCGCCTCTATCATAAGACGCGTGAACCCATTAGTAAAGGAAGCAAAGTCTCGTGGCATCCAGCTTCGACAGAGCTGTGTCCGATTGGGAAAGGAAGCGCTGGTCAATCAGAACCGTTATGCTCACGCAAAGCAATATAAACGTGCCAGAAGGGAGACCAGAAAGCTAAAGACATATTTAGGACGTGTAAACGCGAGATATCCATCGGAAGGCAGGTGAGACAGATCCTGGGTTATCAGATCTACTCCTGTTAAGTGAACGTTTGTTGGTACAGGAGAGGACCAGCAAGAATAAGCTTTAGAGCATCCACGAACCTCATGTGGAATGTATTTCAAAAGGAAAAGCTCATCCGCCAGCTGGCGGAGTATGAGTTTGGGTGTAAGGTGAGTGTAGCCACCAGTTCCAGGGATAACTGGGTGGTTGGTATCCAAGCTCTCCATAACAATCCTTATGATGGTCATACGTTGGTAACGGTTCTGGATCAGATCAGACGGCTCATCGGGTGGAAGCCAAAAGACGCTTACTGTGATCGGGGCTATCGCGGTCATCAGTATCAAGGCGAAACCGCCATTCATCTTGTGGGTCAAGGACGAAAAAAACTCTCCCGTTGGGAACGGAAGTGGCGACGACGGCGCAGCGCCGTGGAGCCCAAAATAAGCCATATCAAGTACGATAACCGAATGGACCGGAACTATTTGTCCAAAGGATCCTATGGAAAAGGCAAGGAAGGGGACAGAATCAATGCCTTATTAGCCGGCAGCGGGGCTAATCCGCCAGCTGGCGGACTGCTGATAGCTTTCTCTTTGTCCCTTTTTACTCTGGTGAGAAACTGGAAGAATTTGTTCAAATCTGGTCGGGAGAAGTGGAATCAACAACAAGCAAAGTTCAATTTTGCTATGTAACCCACTTTTTCAGGGACGACTAAATAGAATGATCTCAGCTATATTATTTGTGATTATCATGAGCAGTATCGTTTGCTCTCAGGAGCCATACGGTGACCCGATCTGGAAAAAACGAGGGATCATGGATGGGAATCTGGTGCGGACGATTTTCTATAATCACGGTGAAGTTGCCGAAAACCCCTTTGAGCCTTCCGGTGAATGGCCCAAGGGCAGTGGTCATTCCTATCTAGATGGCGTCGCCCCGTGGGTGGCTGCAGAAGTGGTCGATATTCATGGAAACACAATCCACCCGTTAGAAGCTAACTATAGGGAATTCGTTGATTTTGACCCAGAAACTGGAACGGAGTGGGGTTGGCAGCCCCTTCCAGGCTATGTGAATCTCGATCAGGACTCCCCCGCAATGAGCAATGATCCCGGCACGTGGCCCCAGCGCTGGCCGGACCAGCCCGACTGGTATGACCAAGAAACCGGGGATGCCTTCTGGAACGGGTTTTTCGGGATGGGTGTCAAAAACGCCGATTTGGAAACGTACTTCGTGATGGACGATGCGGTGGATAAGGAGTTTGACTTCTATCCGGATACCCATGACTCGGCCCGAGGTGGCCTGGGACTGCGGGTGGGCGTACGGGGTTTTCAATGGTCGCATGTGCTGGCTGAAGACGTAATCTTCTGGCACTACGATATTAAAAACGTGGGTACCATCGACTACGATAAAGCGTTATTCGGGATGTACATCGATTTCGGCATTGGTGGCGACGGGGATTCGTACGACGATTGGGGTGAATTCGACCCCCTATTAGACATCACATTTGCCTGGGACGGCGATGGGCTTGGTAATACCGGCTGGGAGCCCGTTGGTGTAGCTGGCTATGCCTTTCTCGAGAGTCCGGGGATAGGCGATATCTATATTTATGATGAATTTGGTAATCTCATCGAAGAGAAATTAGGAGATGGCATAGATAATGATGATGATGGTCTTATCGATGAAAGTAGAAGCAGCCCGCGAGGCGAATACGTCTTCGGATCAGTAGGTATTTATAACAATGGTAAACCTAAAGATCACTGGGAAGGTGATGAGGATGGGGATTGGGAAAGTTTTACCGACTTGAATGGAAATGGTGTTTGGGATGAAGGTGAATCATTAAATGATGACCTCGGTGCAGATGGTGTCGGACCCACCGATGAACAATATACTGAACCCGATTTCGGAGAAGGCGATGGTATGCCCACTGATGGCGAGCCGCATT
>JAZGBI010000110.1 GCA_036476315.1 Candidatus Neomarinimicrobiota bacterium
CCTGTCCTGTCGCATACGGTGACCGTCCACTGGATTTTCCGTTGGAAGGTCAGAGGGTCAAACTTGGACCGACAAGCTCGTGACAATGACCATGATGCGCAGTAGATTCATTCGAAGCACTTCAGAAGCGCAGAAAATCGCCGAAAGGAGAAGCTTATGAGACTTTACCTGACGTTCGTTCTTCTGTCTATTGGCATCCTCTCGTCTCAGACAGAGACAAAGGTGGGAAATCTAGTCCTGCAGGACATTCCAGAAATCCCGGATGGTGTCAAAGAACGGACCCGCCTCTATCAGAATGTTAGAGGGGCGAGTTTTGCCTCGTGGGATCCTGAAGATGCGGGTATGCTGATTCGCACCCGTTTCGCTGAAACGACTCAGATTCACTATCTGGATCGTCCCCTGGGTGCCCGGATGCAGGTGACATTCTACGGGGAACCGGTGGGTGGCGGCTCTTTCTGTCCTGATCCTTCAGATCGGGGGTTTCTCTTCTCAAAAGACGTAGGCGGAAGTGAGTATTACCAGATCTTCTGGTTCGACATGGAAGAGGGCACCGCCAGGATGCTAACCGATGGGACATCCCGAAACGGCCTCGGTCCCTGGTCAAATGGTGGCCGGTACTTCGCCTTCACGAGCAACATGGGCAATGACGTTGACATGAATGTTCACATCGGTACGATTGAGGGAATAGAAGAAAGACCTCTGGTTGAAGAACCCGGATACTGGATCGCCACCGACTGGTCACCTGATGACAATCAAATTCTGGTCATGAAGTATGTTTCCATCAATGAAAGTTACGTCTATCTGGTTGACGTGAAGACAGGTGAGATGACCCAAATTCGTCCCAGTGGGAAGAAGATTGCCTACGGCGGGGCGAAGTTTGCTAAAGACGGTAACGGTATCTACCTAACCTCGGATGAAGATGCGGATTTCAAACATCTTCGTTACTACGATGTTGAATTGGGCTCCCTGACTCCTGTATCGGATCACGTTCCGTGGGATGTCACTGGATTGGCCCTCTCAGATAATGGCCGCTATCTGGCATACATCACGAATGAGGATGGGATTTCCCGGCTTCATCTCCTGCATACAAGAAAAGGCCGGGAGCTCGCAGTTCCACCTCTACCCATGGGTCAGATTGGGAGTTTGGATTTTCGCAACGATAACCGCTACCTGGCGCTCGTCATGAATACTCCACAGACTCCGGGAGATGTCTATGTTCTCGATGTGCGCGGGAAGGAACTGACGCGGTGGACGAAGAGCGAGGTGGGCGGCCTGAACACGGATCAGTTTGTGGTTCCAGAACTAATTCGAGCAACGACCTTTGATGGAATAAAAATCCCTGGGTTTCTCTATAGACCGAAGAGGGAGAGTCCGCATCCGGTGGTGATCTACATTCACGGAGGACCTGAGAGTCAATATCGTCCATCACTCTCATCTACGTTTCAGTACTGGATCAACGAGCTGGGAATTGCGGTTCTCGCTCCCAACGTACGCGGTTCAAGCGGGTATGGTAAGAGATATCTGCTGCTGGACAACGGGTACAAGCGGGAGGACACCGTACGGGATATCGGGGCGTTCCTGGACTGGATTGACACCCAGCCTGATCTCGATAGAAACAGGATCGCCGTGTTCGGAGGGTCATACGGTGGCTACATGGTACTGGCCTGTGCGACCCGCTACAATGACCGACTGCGGGCAGCAGCAGAAATTGTGGGGATTTCCAATTTTGTTACCTTTCTGGAAAACACAAAATCGTATCGTCGAGACCTTCGCCGCCAGGAATATGGGGATGAGAGGGATCCTGAGATGCGAGTTTTTCTGAAGTCAATCTCCCCCAACAATAACGCGGCTCAGATGACAAAGCCGCTCTTTATCGCTCAAGGACACAACGATCCCCGGGTACCTGTCTCAGAGTCGGAACAGATGGTAAAAGAGATTCGCGCCAACGGCGGAGACGTGTGGTATATGGTTGCCATGGATGAAGGTCATGGATTCCGGAAGAAATTCAACCGGGACTACTATTACAACGCGGTTAGTCTGTTCTGGGAGAAATACCTGCTGAGGTAGTCATCGTTTAACTCTCATCCTGACAGGTCTGTATCGACCTGTCAGGTTATGATCCAATTTCAATCTGAGAGAATGGAAAATGCAACCAACATCGTGAGCGTTTCTTGGGGTGATCACCTCGTCTTCGGCGAAGGAAATGGAAGACTGGACAGTTACGAGGCCTTGGAAGAAAGAATGATTCGGTGGCGTGACGACCTCGGGGCTACAATAATACAGTGGCGGACCCCAACGTCAAAGCTTAACGGACGACACTACAAGGCCCGCGGGTATCCACGCACAATAGAAGAGCGGCAGGCTGTTGAATTGGACTTCTCTCACATAGTGCCCCAAATGGCCCATGAATTGAAAATGCGAGCGTATCTATACGTTAGCATCTTCGATGAAGGGCGGCCACTGCTCCCGAAAAAGATCCGTGAGGTAAGTTACCATAATGCTATGCATGGACAGCACATCAGTTGGCAAAGCGATTTCAGTCGCCGCCACCCTGAATATGCCATAACAGATCGAAGTGGGAAAATTCGTCAATGGGGAGTTCTTTGTCTGGCCTATCCTGAAGTCCGTAGGCATCTTCGCCAACGCTTTGAACGACTTCTGGATGGCACCGATTTTGACGGGTTGTTTGTCTGTCTGCGCTCGCAATCACGTCCGGCAGATTTCGCAGATCAGTACGGGTTTAATGATCCAATTCGACGCGACTATCTGAGGCTTTATGATCGAGACATTCGGAAAGAGGACTTTGATATTCAACTGTGGAGAGATCTCATGGGAGAATATCTCACAGGATTCCTGGGTGAACTTCGTCGTGACTTAGATCTCGAGAAGCTACGGTTGAGCGTGGGTTGCGCGAGGGGAGATGTCCTGGGTCCACCTCTGGGAAATACCACCCTGCAATGGCGTGAGTGGATACAACAGGGCATAATCGACGAACTCGTCATCAACCAAAATTCATCCCAATGTCCATCTATGTGGCATCACCTCTGGCCCATGCACCGAGGGAACGGATACCTGCAAAACTATATAGACGGCTACAATCTGCCCCAACTGAATGAACATATGACTGGAAACTACGCCCCGGCTCTTAGATCCAATATGACTACAAAGTTTTACATCGCACGGCAATGGGATGAACCTTCAAAGTCCGAAGAGGAGGCCCTCCTCTCCATACCGGGGGTGAGTGGGCTCGTGTTTAGTTCATTCCGATTTGACAACCCTGAGGCAGTAACGAAAGGTAATTGGGTGGCTTGAGGATTGTCTCGAGCGGCCCTGAACTTACAACCACGTCAACGAAGGCAACAGGAGAACCCACCAAAACCTGAAATCTGGCAATCCATTTATCGGAAACCGAGTCCTACAACCGGGAGACAGGGGTCCGACGAGGGGAATTAGTTGATTCTATTAAGTAATTGAATCAGAAAAACCGTATTCTGATCCTTATCCGCAGGATCCCGTGGAGAGTGGCAATTTTGGGTGAATTGGAACGATTTCCCTTGAATATAAATAACATACTATTCCTAATGGGGCTGGTAATCCACCAGAACAGGCTTCGTGAGAGTTTTATCTTCAAGCAAACCAAGTGCTGCTTCTAAAACGGCGGTTTGTCGTTCTGAATGTTCTGGCTCGTCCAACGGATATCCGTGCTTGAAAGGGACAAATAGGGCTCGTGGTGGTCGCACTTTCTCCGCAACTTCACGTAGCAGTTGTATGACAACGGTTGCAATACCGTTGCGTTCAAGCTCTGCTGCGACCAGACTCACGGCCTGGTTACACAAAGGTCAGACAGGGACTAAGATCGTGATGTCGATGCCGTCATCTACCAACCAGCGTACCGCTTCCGGACCAGAATGATTAATTAATCTTTCAGGGGACGTTATCACTCCCATAAACGAGAGGTGTCGATGATTCAGGGAACCGATTCGTCCCGACTTGACCAGTTCCCGCACTCTATCAATCGGAAATGCCACATTTGGATCCAGTCGCAATCCCGTATGATCGTATGATTTGCTCTTATGATAATCAGTCAGTTCAGAGACATCAGTATCGCTTGGAATCTCCCGAAAACTAACGTCGCCACCAGGGACAGCCCAATCAAAGAGCTTTTGATTTGGAAGGACAAATCCGGCACTGGAAACAAGGGCGAGTCGGCACTCTGAAACGGGTTTACTTAAATCAGTCCACGGAATAGGGTCAATCCGTCTCCACCTGTAAGACTTAAGAAACAGTCTGGTTGATGTTTTAAACTCGCGCAGATGACCCAGCGATTTCCCCTCCTAAGAAAAAGTATGGCCTGCCAGTCAAAACATCGCCCACACGATTATTTTCTTAATAAAACCTAACGCTACAAGAGCAAGAATAGGCGAGATATCTATTCCAATTCTCATTGGCGGTAGAATCTCCTGGATTGGCTTCAAAATAGGGTTGGTAATTTTGTACAAAAACTGAACCACTGGATTGTAAGCGTTATGCGGGACCCAGGATAAAATGACTCTTGCGATCAGGCAGAGATACAAAAACTGGAATAGTAGGTTTATAAATCTGTAAAGCGTGTAATCCATGAGTAAATCCCCATTATTGATTCACCCGAAACTTCCCCAAGAATCAACCAAATGTCAAAGCAAACGAGAAACCAATGAAATCGCAAACATAGAATCTTGGCCGAGAGTTGGAATTAAGATTGATCATAGTAGGTTCTATTGACAGAAAAATCTTCGGGAGACGGGGGGTTGGACTGTGGTAACTAGTTGATTTTATTGAGTAATTGTGTCAGAAAAGTCCTATTTAGATGCTTATCCGCAGGATCCTGTAGAGAGGGGCATTTGGGGGTAAACTGGAACGATGTCCTTTGAAAATCAATAACATAGCTTGGCCCGATCCCGGATCAAAAAGCCATAACTTAAACATTGGTACAACCTTCGGAGTGCAGGTCGAAACTCTGCGAAGACCTCGAGCACAAATCAGGCAAATCTAGTGCGAGATTCTATTGGATCACCGAGACTAGCTACCAGCGCCATCGGTTGATTGACTTGTCCCATCCACAAAAACCGAAGGTGAAATAACAACTTCATAAATCTCCAGCATGTCGCTGACACCTTGCAGCATTACCGGACCAATCTCTTTTGCAGTGAACACATTCTTTATCTTGTCATAAGTATTCCGACCTATGATAATCTTATTCACCCATGGAAGTTTGGTCATTCTCGCAGCAACATTAACCGTCTCCCCGATTACGGTATATTCATATCTATTCTTGGGGCCTACGTCACCCGCCATGGTGAGACCTGAATTGATCCCAATTCGTACACTGAAAGCCAGGTCAGGATGCTCATGGTCATGCTTATCGATCCGCTCTAACATTCTGATTGCCGCATTCACAGCCATTTCTTCGTGATTTTCAAGTTCCAGTGGTGCGTTAAACACTGCCATCACCTCATCACCGATGAACTTATTTACGTGTCCTTTACAGGCTAGTACCTCCTCTGTAGCCAGTTCAAGAAAGGTGTTTAGAATCTGAGACATTTTTTTCGGCCCCTCTTCTTCAGCTCGCTTCGTCGATCCCAGCATATCGATGAAAAGAACGGTCACATACCTCTCCACCGCATCGAATTTCGTCACCCCCATTTCCATGATGGCGTCCACAATATCTGGTGACTGGTATCTTGCGAGAGCTTTCTGAATCTTTTCCGCCTCCATTCGCTCCCGACGCATCTCTGCTTCCTTCAACTCACGCTCGATGGCAGGAACCAGCCTTGCCGGATTGTCTTTCATTATGTAGTCATGAGCACCGGCTTTCATCATCGCAACCGCTGCCTCCTCGCCAATTTTGCCTGATACGATAATAATTGGCAGGTCGAGACCACTTTCCTTCAACAGCCCCAACGCTGCAGGCCCACTGAAGTGAGGCATGACATAATCGGAAATAATGATATCCCACGTCCGGTCATCAAGTGCGGCTTTCATGGCTTCGGGGGTCTCGATCCTCTCATATGTTGGTTCATAGCCGCCACGCCGCAGTTCACGCAGCAGCAACTGAGCATCGTCCTCTGAATCCTCGATCAACAATACACGAAGCGCTGTGCTCATCTAGGTACTCTTTCCGATGGTCGGGAGTTCATTTAAGACTGTCCAGTGGTGCTCGACTTGTTCCACAGTTTTTCAGATCTCTTTAAAGTCCACAACCCCTTCCGTCTCCCCCTTTGCTCGCGGCCGCGTGGGCTGGTACTCCCGACCACCCATCAATCAAGGGTACGCTGATCCGGCCAGCGGCCTGCGAGTACGGAATAGAACCCAACACCACTCCAATATAGCACCAAAATTGAGAATTGACCAGTGTGCGTCGAGGTCAGTATGAATGTCAAACCAACCCGCCTCATTGGCCACTTTGCGGGAGACGGGGGTCGGACCAGGGCAACCAATTGATTTTGTCGAGTAATTGCGTCAGAAAAGTTCTATCTTGATGTTCAGAGTGGCGGTTTTGGGGCAAGATTCTTGATTGACCTGAAGGCATGAACGCGGCGATTCAAATCGTGAAAACGATCTCCCACTATCGTATCCTTGAGAAACTTCCCGATATGCATCTCCGAAAGGATCGGTA
>JAZGBI010000111.1 GCA_036476315.1 Candidatus Neomarinimicrobiota bacterium
GCGGCGGGCTCAGGGTAATGTGGCACGCGGCGCCCGGACGGGCCCGTTTGACACCCGCCCAGGCCAGGCGCAGAATCGCGGCGGTGGCTCCTGTCCGCACCCAAATCGTTGACTGACCAGTAGTCGAATTCGAATTCGCCCAGAAGACCGAAAAGGTAATACAACTCGACGGTCCCTTGGCCGAAGTCACCATTGTTGACCAGCAAGCCGTCCTCGACAGGCTCGAAGATGGAGTATCCGTAGAGAGGACTTTCGCTCATGTTTCCTTCAACGTCCTCAGCGGTAACGTAGTATTCCACAGCGTCACCCGCTCCGGCACCCGTTATTTCGGCAGAAAAGGTGTCGGCATCAGCTTCCATCGTCGCGGTTTGTTCACTCCCCTCGTTGATGGACCAGTGAAGAGTGACATCCTCAACACCGGCATCACCGATGGGATTTATGTCGGTAACGGTCGCCGATACTTCCCTTGGATCTTCGGACAGTGTTGGCCCCAGTACCGTCAGGTCTAGGATGAATGGGGCAGGATCCGCGGTGTATTCAACTACGGCATACAGTTCCCATCCATAGGTACGGATGTGCCACCCCCAATTTCCACTGGTACCACCATCTTCTTCCCAATAGTACTTGAATCCGTGGTACGGTGTCACCGGCTGAGGGAGAGCACCGATGCCCCATCCTGCGGTCCGGGTTGCGAGGCCTGCGATGAAGAAATCATCACTAATGCCCTCCGCATACCCGATGGACGACATGTCTATCGGATCGAGCCAACCCTCTTCGCCATCTAATTCCACAGACCAGCAACCGATGCCGAGTCCGGGCCAGATTTCAGCCCCCAGTGGCGGATCGCTGAAGCACTCATCGTCACCGGCTGACCACGTGCAGTCATCGCCATCTTCGCATTGTTCACCGTTCGCATCTAAGTACAGGCCAACCCAACCAGCCGCGTCCGCGCATCCGGCAACCTCGGCTTCACCACTGTAATTGGACTCATACAGGCAGAACTCGAATGTCCCTTCGAAGTTGACATTGTAGAGCATCAACATCTTCACGGTCGCCTCGGCGGCAGGTACCATCCACTGGGCGATGGAATCACCGACTGCCGGCGTGGGCTCGTGAGTGGAGAATCCGAAGTTCACCAGGTCACCACCGTCAGGCCATCGGAGATCAAAATCCTCCGTCGCCAGTGGGACTTGTGGGGTCACCCGGGAGCGTGCCATGATTGACTCCTTGGAATTGGGAATTGCTCTTACGTCACTGTCTACACGATAGTGTCTTCCATCGGGACCCAAAATAAAGTCCTGAGAAGCGAAGACAATGCCCGACAGTAGAAGAAGAAACAAAACCCCACCATTAACCTTCTTCATATCCATTCCTCCTCTTTGGTTAGTTTCGAGTTCAATTGTTATAGTTTATCATCAACATATAATAATTACAATTCAAATTTTTTCTTGCCTGAATTTCTTGCTGGGTAAAG
This sequence comes from Candidatus Neomarinimicrobiota bacterium, assembly GCA_036476315.1. Taxonomy (NCBI): domain Bacteria; kingdom Pseudomonadati; phylum Fidelibacterota; species Fidelibacterota bacterium. The sequence goes on from JAZGBI010000111.1 coordinate 1,475, forward strand.
ATAAATAGCTATTATCATCTCCTTCAGTGACTTACCCCCCTGCCCTCCTTTGAGGATGAATAACTGCGATCAGAACCCAATCTTCAACGCAAACACGTGATTGGCGGCGAGAATTTCAGATGCGCGGAATCCGTAGTCCACCGCCATATCGAGGCCTGTGACGTCAAGCTTCACCCCTCCGCCGAAGGTGGGTCCAAAGAGGTATGCCTCCTCATCGTCGTCAGCAGCCAGGGTATATCCTCCCCGCACGAATGCGAAATCTCCAAAGACATATTCCCCACCAACCCGATATTCATCGCTTGAATAATTGTTATTCTGGAACATCCCCGTAAGGTTTACGAGACTGTTGCCCGGCATGGGCACGGTGTAAGACATCCCCAGTTCCATGGTCGAGGGGAGGTCGAAAGACGCGGCCTGGATGCTGGAGAACGCGGGACCTCGATCCGCATCACTGAAAGAGCCAGTTCGTAACAGACCGGGGCCACCATACTGCATCTGAGTTCCGACATCCTTGATCACAACGCCCACAGTCAAGCCCGGCACATTGACAAAACTACTGTATTGGACACCCACGGTGAGAGCTGTGCCCGAGGCCTGGACACGGGAAAACTCCTCGGAAATCAGATTCAATGTAACACCCACGAAAACCCGGTCAGTCAGCTGCCTCGCGAAGGTCAATCCCGTCGTGAAGAATGTGGGAGAGAAACTACCTCCTGTGCCGTCGGGAGCATCCTCCGTCGTGATGGGAATATCGCCAAAGGAGAGTGACTTGACACTGAAGGCCAATGATCCAAATCCCGAAAAATTGCCGCTCACGGCAACATAGTTGACACCGATATCGGCAAAGTAATCCATGCGGGAAACCATCAGGTCGGCATTATTCCCCGAACGGGCAATACCGGCCGGATTCCAGTAGAGGGCCTCGATGCCGGAACTGAGCGCCACCGTGGATCCCCCCATGGCCAGATCCCTGGCTCCTACCGGGATCAGAAGCTGAGAGGCAGCGGATGTTCCAACCCGCTGCTTGCTACCAGCATATAGGCCGGAAGTCATTATGCCAAGAGATATTCCCCCCAATAGAAGGGTAGTGATCAATCTTTTCATTGCCTTTTTCTCCCTAATAACTCCTGAGATACTGTTGTTCCTGTACAAGAGCCAGCTTCAGGACAGTTTCTTCCCCGATATCGGGCATATCCACATGAAGTATGTAAATACCGCTCGCAACGGGGAGGTCATTCTCATTGGTGAGATCCCATCGCAGAAACTGGGAATCAGGATTTGATTTATCCTCTTCCGTTAGTGTCCGCACAAGGACGCCCGCAAGGGTGAAGATCTTCACGGTAACCACCTTGGGGAGATGAGAGAATGTGACATATTTCTGAAACCGGCTGATCTCCCACGTATTGATCCCAAGATATGGATTCGGGAAGACGGTGACTCTCTTAACTCTCTCTTTGGGTGTGTCTCCCTCGTCGTCCCTGTCAACGGTACCAACAGAAAAACGCTTTATATCTCCGTCCTTGATCTGTTTGTAGGTACTCAACAGAATGTTTGTCCCTTCTTGCGGTTGGGATCCCACAACGTAAATCTTATCGATGGGTCTGAAATCCAGAGAGAAAAAGATCTTAGCCTTGTCCTGGCCCGACACTGTATCCGTGGTGGAGGTATAACCCACCTTTGCTATGTGGATCTTGTCGAAGACGGATTCCCCACCAATGGGGTCGTTTCCTTCCGTATTCCATTCCCCGTCATCCGCTGCGTCATCGAAGTAGCCGAAAAGTTGCATGTCGTCCGAATCGTCATCCGGTGCGCCGAGGTCCCATACTTCAAAGGGGACCTGAACAAAGTCTGTTGTGGGAAGCGTCGGTCCTGTGAGGGCGAAGCTGCCGCTCGACGTAAACCGGATTTCATAATCGTTCTCATCAATGGCCTTCGCCACCATATCGGAGGCTGAACCGGAAAGGTAGTAATCACCACCCGGGTTCGATCCCACGACGTTATTCCCTTCTTCCGTCACCGATTTGATCCCCCCTGACACATCGCCAACCGTCAAGACAAAACCACCCAGGTGTAGGTATCGATATTCTGTTACTCCATCCAGGTTAGTGGAGAGGGAGACGAGGGTGGTTTCCGGCGTAACATCCACTCGTACCAATTCCCACCACGTCGTGTCTGCCGTCTCATTCACCGTAAAGCGCACCTCAAATTCCTCCCCATCAGGGGCTTCAGGATCCGAGAGCACGGAGATCACCGGGGCATCATCGAATCCCTCGACGTCCACCACTTCCAAGGTGTCTCCAAGGGAATGTGGATAGATGGTCTGTGGATCCGGTGAGTGGGGAATGCCTGCCCGCAGCGATTGCGTATGGGGACTTTCCAGCGCGTGGGTGGACACATCTAGACTCATATTCTGGTTGTAAGCCGTCACAGAAAAATAGTATGTTTTCCCGTTGATCAGTCTCTCCCCTGTAAACGCATCTTTCGTGATCCTCAGGTACCACGAGATTCCACTGTTAACACCAAACTGAACAGGCTTATTGACGGCCACACCCACGTCAGGATCGAATACATCCTGGAAGATGTACCCGGGTGACGTTTCAAGGTCATAGGTGGCCAGAAGAACCGCTTCACTCTTGGATGCAGCGGCGCCGGGCAACTGATAAACGTTGTATCCCTCAAACAAATATCCCTTGATGTCGCTGTTTTCCGTGGCGGCCACAGCTTCCGTGTTTGACTCCCACTCAAGGACAAGCTCCTGGTCCTGTGCAATGATCCTCAGATCCGGCGCGGGGGGACCGCTCGGCAAGTCGAACAGGTTATCGTAGGCTTCCTGAACAAAGGTATCATTGAATTTCATAATGGCTACACTCTGGAGGTAATTCTCTCCCGAGCCTCCAACGAGAGCGACCACCACTTCCTGCGTATCGCCGAAAGCCATATTAAAAGGACCGCTGGACATTGTTATTCTCCGGTCACCCGGAGGGTAGCGACGCTGATTCCAAGGGGTCGGCTGTCCATCCAGGTCGCCACTGCCCAGGACGGGATCCCCTGAAAGTTCGAAATTGGTTGGATTCCCTCTTTCGTCCAGAATGGGGTCACAGGCAGGATATCCCGGCCGTGGCTCGCAAGCACGCATCAAATTGTACCACTGCAAGGTTCCCTCATAAGCATTCAACGTGGGATCGGTTCGTGGGGAACCCGCGATAAAGGGAACAAAGGCCGTCATGGGAAGATTAATAAATCCGGGGCCGACGGGTTTCAGATCAAATATGGCGTAGTCTTCGGAATCGTCTACACCATTCTTGTTGCGGTCTTCGCCAGCGATTCCCTCCAGAAGCGGTCCCTGAAGGAAATCGTAACCACCCGCAGGCGATGCTATCCCCCAGGCATCCCAGACCGCATCGCTGTTGGTGGAATTATAGACGTACCCGAGACTTAAGGTTGTATCGCAACCCGAATAATCGTCCGTGTACTGACCCAGATCAGGATCTGACCACTGTGAAATATACATATCCTCTATGACGGCGTCGTCAGGAGTGTTTTCTGTACCCTTGTAGATTAGTCGAACTCTCTTGAAGATGGCATTCCCGAGCGGGTTATCGAGGGCGTAGGCCCAGTATGTCTCCTGCACTTCCAGACCTGTGGGAATGGAACCGTGAAGTCCCACGACCCTGCCTGCGTCGAGATCGTTATAGACAATCCACATAGTTTGATCAGCTCCTTCGACTCCCGGAATATCTTCAACATACGTCGTATCGCCATCGTCGACTTCCAATTCACCATAGATGCCATCGCCGTCGGGATCAGGCTCATACTCGCCATTTCCATCCCTGTCAACGTAAGGAGCTCCCCATTCCCAAGGCCAGTTGAGCCAATCGATCTCATACCAGTCGTGTATCTCTTCAGTATTGGCGCCGGTTACTTCATCAACAGGGACGAGGTAGAAATTGGCCGCATCATCTGTCAGGTCGGCTGTCTGGAAGTCAGGGCGTACCCGGTAGGGGCGAACATCGGGATCATCGGGATCAACCGCCTCACCCTTTGAGAGGACTCGACCTGCAACATTACCCGATCCGTGTTCCGAGCCACCAACCCGCAATTCGGGAGTAACACCATCACGAACAAAGCCACCCCACACCATTCCTTCAGAGAAGATTAAGCCAGCCTTGCCTTTCGGGAATGTTCCGTTCCATGAACCGTCAACTATAGCCTCATGCCACCCATCACCCCTGACCCAGAGAGTAATATTGTTGATAGTCATGACCGTCGATATGGGCGACTCTGCCACACTCACTTTGGTCAAGGGCTCTGGTGTTGACCCTGGCTTTTCACGGGCGAACCCGGACGTAAGAAGAAGAACTCCTATTAAAAGAAAATTCAACAGTTTCTTCATCATTTTCTTTTGTCTCCCTAAATGACTTACAGTTCCAGACTCACCCCGAAGCGAACCTGACGCGGTGTTCCGAACAGATCGAATCCGTTTTGACGCCAGTTATGCTGTCGATTTTCCATATTGATGACCTGATAAAGATCTGCAAATCGCTCACCGGCACTCTGAACTATCTGCTGACCGTCAACGCTGGACAAGAATCCGTCATCGAAGGCATTCCCAGTGGCGTAGTAGATGTTGATCACATTCTTTTTGTTAATCAGGTTCTGGACGTAGACGTAGAAATTCAAGTCTATTCCTCCGATTCCCACAGTCTTATCGATGCGCACATTCAGGTTGAAAACCCAGGGCGTCTGGGAAGAATTGATGGGTTCGAGGGGGGCCCTCTGACGCGAATCCGTGTCGTTTAGGATAGCTCCCTCTGCGGCATCCTCCTGACCCAAACCACCCGGACTCTTGGCCAGAGTAAATCGGTGCCCACTGTTGAAGGTCAACAGGAGATTCAACCCCGTTCTCTGAAGGATTGGACCACCATCCCCTGGTCCAAATCGATAATCGACATTCATCGATCCCCTGTGGGTCTGGTCGTAAGACTGAGGAACCACAATCTTGGGTGCTTCCCCTCCCGGACCCTCTATGGCTCCACCAGCACTGCGGGAAAAGGAGTTCGTTCCTCGAGCATCAGAAAGCGTGTAATTCACTTGAGCTCCGACGCGGTTTATCCGTCTTACACGCAGACTGAATTCCAGCCCTTTTGTAGTCGCGAAGTCCTGGTTGACGTAAGCCGCATAACGAGAGATATCCCAGCCAGTGGCAGTAAGGATATTGTCAAACTGAATCTGTCCCTTGATATCCTTGTAAAAGGCGGTCAAGTCAAAAGCGGCAAAATCTGTGAACTGGTGGGAGAAGCCCACCTCGTATTGAGTGGACCGCTCCGGCTTCAGGTCATAACCTACAGGATTGATGAAGTAGTAACCTGCCGCCAAAACATAGGCGGAATATGCGAGGCCCCTGTACGTCACGTCCAGACCCGGCGCCTGGACAAACCTTCCGTACTGCAGGTGGAATACGGTCCTGTCTGTCACAGGAAAGGAAAAACCAAGCCGGGGTGACAGGAACTGATGAGCCTTGCTTTTCCCGATCCCGAGGAGTGTGTATTCATCCAAATCATATTCCGGCCTCGTGGAATCTTCGAGTGCCCAGGCATCCATATCGATATAGTCATAACGAACACCAGCATTAATGATCAGGTCGCTGAATTCAATTTTGTCCTGAAGATACAATGAACTGAATTGAGGGTGCCTTGGACCATCATCACCTTTATCTAGGACGTTCCCGAACTCATCGAATCCGTAAATATTGGGTGTAGCCTGCTGCCTGATCATTGTGGCCATGGCATCTTCAACTCTTGCAGAATCCGGATTCAATCTAAGAAAACCGAGCAGCGATGGCAGGCCTCCGCGCCCTCCGCTAATAAAGTAATTCCTTACCGTCCAATTCTCCGTGGAGCCGCCCGCTCTTAGCTCATGCCTACCCATTTGAGCCGTAAGTGCGGCGGAACCTCCCACATACGCCCGCTGGTCCTTGGTATAACCGGTGAGCAAGTAACCGGGGCGCTGGAACGGGAATCCATGGAAGTCGTAAGGCTGCGATAGTCCGGAATATCCTCCATAGGTCCATCCATGTTCCGCGGCTCTCAGACTGTCGCCGTAGGCGAGAATATCGTCCCCAAAGAACGGATCATAGGTTTCCCTACGGCGATCAACAATGTTCAAGTTCAGCTCAAGAAAACTCTTGGGCGTAATGAAATAACTTGCTTTTGTATTCCAAAATGCCTCAGTGTAGTCATTGAGAGGCTGCCTTTCAAGTGCGAAAAGGTTTCTCACGGGATAATCGGTAATTCCATAGATACCGATTTCCCCCCCTTTCCGTCTCTGCCACGTATAGGCTCCTGCAGTTCTTATCTGAAGTTGCTTCAAATCAAACAGGAGAGTCCCATTGACGGAATACCGGTTGCGGAATCTTCCAGGAACATTACCCGGGTCCCAATTCAAGACTTCCATATCACCCTTAGTCCCGCCGCGAAGGCCGCTGTCATATACCGTATCCACTGGAGCACCATCCGACCAGAACTGTGGCGAACCGGACCAGAACACAGGGTTATGTTCTCGAATAAAATAGTTCTCCCCCACCAGATAGAACCGGACACTTCTACTGAAAAGAGGTCCGCTGAGCGTCAGCACATAATCCGAGTAACCATAGGAGTATGTATTCAAGAACTGCTCTCCGGCATCAGCGAAATTATCGGACTCCATCTGAAAGGAAGTATGCAAACGCTGTCCCCCGGTCCTGAAGTTCTGTTGAACGATTCCAGCATTTGCGCCACCAAATTGTGCAGTATATCCTCCTGCCTGAACGAGAACCTCTTCAAGAGCTTCGGGAATCGTGGTTATCAGGCTTCCACCGTCGCGGCTGACAATATTTTTTGTGCTGGCCCCTTCAATGAGGTATCCCACCTCGTCGGAACGACTTCCGCGGATATGGACACGCTCGTTCTGGAGTATCACCCCGGGTTGAAGAGTAAAATAGTCCTGAGCTCCCCGTACGGGTAGATTCTCCATGTCCTCCGACGTGAGAATCCGAACGGCATTGGTCGCACTTTTCTCAATCAAAGGTCTCTCGGCAACAACCTGAATTGGTTCTCCCTCAAGGGCGACGGGGCTCATCTCGATGTCTTCCACAAAGGCTGTTAGTCCCGCCACCACCTTCACGTTGCTGATGGTGACTTGCTGATATCCAACATAGGTGGCCCTGAGGGAATATGTGCCCGGAGAAACGTTGAGGATCATGAACTCTCCCTCTGTGTCGGTTGCGGCTCCCAAAGACGTCCCCACAAGAATAACATTGGCACCGATCAATGGCTCCCGGGTCTCCCGATCAATGGCCGAGCCGCTGATCTTACCATGCTGGGCATAAACTGTCGACACAAGAAGCGTCAACAATATCAAAGTCTGAAAAGTACCTCTTTTCATTTTTCTTTCCTCTTTTTTGAGGGGCTTCCTGCCTGGTGGCAGGCAGGTTTGAAACTAATCATCATCGAAAATTTTCATCAAAGTGTCGTACACCGCTACCGTGTATCGGCCACCTTTAGCGAACGACAAAGAATCTGAGAATACCGAGACGTCATTGGTATCGACAGAAACAGAATAGTTGTCAGGAAAAATCGCTTGATAATTAGAGTCGTCGCCATATGAGAGACCTTCGGCAAGAAAGCTTGAATTGTTGCCCACCACATTGACGGATACTTCATCAAAGTCTGATAAGGCACTGAATATCCTGACAATGGCCGAATCAGGATTCGTCCAGTCGGGATTTAAGTTCTCGGGGGCTTCGAATATATACCGTTCCTGCGCATTGAAGTAACTTACCCCCGATGTATCTCCAAGAATAAAGACGCTCCCCTTCCTCTCCGTTGCAAAGACCATCTGCTTTTCCGTATCCTGGGATCCATCGCTCTCCGGAAACTCCACGGTAAGAGTTCGGGACCCAGCGTCAATCTCTTTGTACTCACTATCCTCACCGAACGAAAGACTCCCAAAAGAAATATCAGCCAGTTTGACAGTCGCAGATCCGAGCCGGGAAAGATTCACAAATCTCACCTCAGACTTATAATCCTGCGTAGTCATGGCGGGATTATCCATATCGATGCAACTCATCCCCACCAGGAGTAAGACAATGAGTACGATACCTAACCTGCTTGAAGTCATCTTAGGCTATGCTCCTTAAATGATCGATTAACAAAAAAAGGTGACTCACCCGTCTCGAAGCCATACGCACTAATTTCCCTCTCTCTATGAAGAGTCTCTGATTTATCTAAAACGCCCTGGATTCCCCCTCCCTCGGAACTTAACGGGCAAATCGTCAAATCTTGAAGAAATATAGACAACTCTTTTCGTTCTGTCAAGTGTAACAATCGCATTCCCAGACTTTTTTGGCCACATTTTGCTCTTTTCAGTGAAATTAGGTCGCCGAAAACCCTAAGTCATTCACGGACCTGAATTTCCCAGTTATCATCTCGGAGTTCATTCCGATGGGTTGAGTGAAGCAAGAGATGGTCGCGAAAGCCGAAGAGGTCTGCAAACACAAACATGACGCCTCCCTGGATTTCGTGGTAATACCAGATTTCGTAAGGTTTCATACCCATTTCACTGTCGCTCCGCTCGTATTCATCGGGTGGACCGTATGTGAGATAAACCCGGCCCCGGTCTGTCTTCCACCCCTCTTTTCTACCTACCCGGAAAGCCTGATTGGTGTAGTCCACGCGACTAAAAAACTCCCGTTTATACTCATTCACGGCCGTCTGGAGATTTGGGTCCCGCCTTCGCCAGAAGTCAAACAGGAACATTCTTTTCTCCTCTGAGGACGAAAAGCTTTCGTATCGAAATGCCTCCTCGTCGCTCACGATGTACTCCATCATTTCAAACTCCCGATCCAGGTCCTCTTCCTGCATTCCCCCATATTCAGACGCCAGAACCCCGGCGGATAGACGCGGCGGATATTCTCCCACCATATGAAACGTCTTGACTGACGCAACGGTGACATCCGCCACCGAATCAGTTACGGAAAAGTTCAGATGGTAGGTACCCGAAGGAAGGGATGAAATGTTGATGGAGCCCGTTTCCACGCTCGATTCGTTGACCCTGGACTTCGTCTTTCTTCGCGCCATCAACACCCTACCTTCAGAATCTGACACGGAAGCGACGGTGTGGTAAACCCCTTCCTTCGATGAAGTCAGAAGATTGTATGCCTCCATGTAATAGTGAATGAAAGGGGCCCCCGGACCGTAGACGTTCCCGGGGTTGGGCAATACTTCAAGGGTGTTCTTGTAAAAAACGCTTTCTATATCTGAGGAAGGTTTTGGGCGGGATGAGCATAGTTCAATTTCGCTCAATTTGATGCTGTCACCTGCAAATGATTTCTCAGGAACGGGGTGTATTACTTCAAAACGTCTGGAATTATTATTCTCGTCAAAACATTCCATCTTCAGTGTGTAGTCACCATTGGGAATCGCCAGACCGATCACTCCCATGACGCTGTTCCGGTACAGCTCTCCGCTCGTGTCTTCCACAGCATGGGGAATCCGCCACACCCTGTCCAAGACCACCGATTCATCTGTCGGTGAAATAAATGTGGCGAGCATCAGAAGGGCCCCCTCAAATCGTCCTTCTTTTTCCACATATGTCAACTGTCCTTCGTCGATAGCGTAGTAGAGTTCAAGGTAATTGGCTTCATCATCGTACCGGAACTGCGCCACGTCTGTGTCCACGTGCAGCGGAGTGACCTGGGCGGCCCCGAGGAGAAAAGGGACCAGGAAGGGAAACAGAGGTTTTGTGGTCATGGCGTTCTTACTACTGGAAAAATCTAAGCATGGGAGGGGCACTATGTGAAGCAAAAAGGCGTAAGGGAAAGCATGTAAGAGTCTCTGGTCTTAATACTCGATTTGTTCATGAGTTTTCAATAAGAACGACTACCACAGGGAAAATGGAGGAGAGTTTCATTCATCCTCGCGGCAATGGGCAACACCGTCTGAGACAACGTTAATCTTTTTCTTACTGTCCTTTTTCCCGATTTGATCGGGAGACGAAAATCTCAACATCCCGTGGAGAACTGTCGCTAAAGAAATATTCGGTCCGGCTTCAAGACCACTTGAGGAGATTGTTTTAACTCTCCCGCCTATATTTGTGCCATATGGCGATATCCAAGACGGGATCAAACAGAAAACAACCCTCACCCTCAAGCTCCTTTCGGCCATACAGAACTAAATATTTCAAATGCGACAAAAAATAGACAAAGGAATAAAAGAAATGGCCTTAAAATCGTCCTGTCGGTATTCGTGGAGGCGGAGACGCGGATCATCTCAAGATCCTTCGGAGAATCCATGACTGTCTGAGACCTCCCGACGTGTCGGGGGGGCAAGTTTCACGGATTCCCGTGGCTCCAGCCGATACGGGCGGGAGGATTTTTCAGCCAAGCTTCTTTTGCAGTACTTTTCTTACGCTAAGAAAAGTACGAGAAGAATCCACGGTCTAGATAATCCCACGACGAGAATGTTGGGTGACGGGGGGTGCAATGAATGGAAGTTCGGGGCCAGCATTCAGATTGGACAATCATCACAAGATCTTACCTGCATATGGCGAAAGGCCTTTTTCTTGACTTCATTCGACTTTTTCACTAACATAGTTGAGACACTCGGGAAATCATCCCTCTATTTAATTAAGGATAGAACAGATGAAAGCGAAGATTGCACTTTGTTTGGCAGCGTTTCTTATTCTCACCCTTCCGCCGTCACTATCTGGCGGAGTAACCGGTAAAATTACGGGTAAGATCACCGACCGTGACACGGGAGAGCCCCTCGTGGGAGCCAATGTTATCCTCCAGGGAACGCCACAGGGAGCGGCCACGGATCTAAAGGGTGTCTACATCATTCTTAACGTTCGAGGGGGAAAATATGCCGTCGTCGCCTCAATGATTGGGTACAAGAGGGTGGAAATCAAGAACGTCACCATCCTCGCAGACCATACCAGCTCGGTGGATATCGAAATGGAACAGTCGGCCATTGAGGGAGAGGAAGTGACCATAACGGCTGAGAGGCCCGTGATCGTGAGAGATCAGACGGCCACCACAACAACCGTCCTGGCAGAACAGATTGAAAACATGCCCGTAAACTCCTACATGGAAGTGCTTAACAACGTGGCAGGCGTCGTGGAGAACAATAACGGCGGCGGCGATGACGGTATCCATATTCGTGGGGGACGGTCCAACGAAATCGCCTACATGGTAGACGGATTCTGGGTAGAAGATGCCATCTACGGTGGCATGGGCACCGACGTGAGCCGACCCGGGATTTCGGAACTCACCGTTATTACCGGTGCTTTCAATGCCGAGTATGGGGAGGCCATGTCCGGTGTTGTGAACATTCTTACGAAGGAAGGGACGCCGGATTTCAACGGATCGTTACGTTTTTCCACGGACAAGTTTTCCAGACCCATTTCAGAAGAACAACCGTCCTTTGACTGGAACACCCGCCGGTTTGAAGGATCCCTTGGAGGACCTATTCCCGTGCCGGGCCTGCGGCGAAACTTCGCCACCTTTTTCATCTCGGGGGACATTCATAAGACCGACACGTATCTTGGTAGAACACGGGCTGTAAAACCCGTGTTTCACGACCTTAATGGGAATGACACCTACGATCCAGATCCTTTTACCGATCTGAATGGAAACGGGGAGTGGGATTTGAATGAGCCCTATGAGGATGCGGATGAAAACGGCGAGTTTACCAACGAACAATACGTACAGGATATCTATGACCTTGACCAGGACAATGATGAAGATGAGCTCCTGGTGAAAGGTCACGTCTACAAGAACGCCACGTTCCGGGATCAGGCGCGCATTACGTCGAAACTGGTGGTCCGGCCGTTTTCGAGTATCAAGTTAACGGCAGGAGGGATTTTCAATCGCGTCGACCGGCGTCCTTTCAGCATGAACTACAAGCTCTACCAGGACAACCGTGCCCTCATCTGGGAAGACAGTGACCTTTTATACGTAAATCTCAACCATGCTCTTTCGTCGAAAACATTCTACAATATCAAGGTCTCCCGCTTTGTGAACCGCTCTCTGGAAGGGCTTGAAAAGTATATGGATATAGATGAAGGCCTGTGGCGCACCAAGCGGGAAATATCGCATACGGGTGATGTCGCCAGAATAAACACGTACTGGTCACCCCAGGAACCCTATGGAGACGCCGATGGAGACGGGGAATATACCCCGGGAGAACCGTTCACCGATGTGGACGGCGATGGAATCTGGGACAGCAATGTTTTTGACACGGGAAGAGACGGGATATTCGCGGAATCCTTTACCGACGAAAACAACAACTGGACATGGGATTCAGGAGAAGATTTCGTGGATACCAACGGCGACGGAATCTGGAACGGTCCGGATGAAGGGGAACTGGATGGAATTCCCACCGCGGGGGAAGAGGGAGTCGTTGACCGCTGGTGGAACTTCTACGCGGAACCGTTCCATGACACCCCTGACGGAATCTACCGCTCCGGCAGTGCCGATAATCTTCTCTATGACGCAGATCAGGATGGCGTTTTTGATGAGGAAGATGGCGACTTTTTCATCGACGTTTCCGGTGACGGTGTCTGGCGTCCGGGGGAGGACTACGTGGATCTCGATGGGAGTGGGGACTACAGCTACGGGATCACGCCCCCCTTCAGAACCACCGCATTTGAGGGGGTATCAAACTATGAATTCTACGGTCCCCACACCGTTCTCGACGCCAACGGTGACTCCGTCAGAGAGGCCCTTTCCGAAGACAATTTCTATGAAACGTACGCCTCAAGATCCACCTCCATCGAAGGAAATTTTACCTCCCAGATCAATCAGCATCACCTGATCAAGATTGGTGGGGAGTACAGGAGATTGTTGCTCGAAGATTTCCGCATCACGGGATTCGGGGGCGGCATCTGGGGAGTCGCAGGCGATCCTTCGTATGTCAACTGGAAGTATGAACCTTATCAGGGAAGCCTCTACATACAGGACAAGATCGAATTCAAGGATTGGATCATTAACCTGGGAGTTCGCTGGGATTATCTGGATCCCAACAGTGAATACGCCGACCCCACCCGGTCGCTTGCCTTCCAGGACGCTCAAGGGAACTACACTAGGGCCAACGCGGAAGCAGAGCCCTTTTATGACGAAGGAAACGGGAAATGGGACACCGGCGAATTTTTCGTCGATACCGACGGAGACGGCGAGTACACCAATGGCGAGATCTTCACAGATGTCGGAAATGGAGTGTGGGATTCAGGAGAATTCTACGTTGACGCAAACGGCGACGGAACCTGGACAGGAGCGGTAGAACGGTATGGATACTTCGATGAGAATGGCGATTTTGTGGAGCCTCCCAGAGCCACCAAAAAGTGGCAGTTGAGCCCTCGACTGGGGATTGGATATCCCATTACAGACCGCATCGCCTTTCACTTCTCCTACGGACAATTTTTCCAGTATCCCGACTATGACAAAATGTTCAGATTGGCTAATCAGGGAGACCCGAACATCTATCAAAACTCTCTCTGGCCTTTTCCCTATTCGCTACAGGATTTTTACATCCCACCCGTAGGCAACCCAAATCTGAAGCCTGAGACGACCATCGCGTACGAATTTGGAATCCGGTGGCAGATCTCGCAGGATTTTGTTATGAATACCACAGTATTCTATAAGGACATCTACGATTATATTTCCGCCGTCATAAGATATGTGGATCCGACGGACTATGCTATCTTCGAAAATCTTGATTACGGAAACGCCAAGGGTATCGAATTCAACCTCAAAAAGCTCTTGTCCAATAACTATTCTTTCTCCATTGTCTACTCATACCAGAAAGCTGTCTCCAATGCCGCCAATGAATACACGCACTGGAACGAGGCTTATCTCGCCTCCGTGTATGGTACGTACCCCTCCCTGAAGACCATTATCATGCCGTGGGATCAACCGCACACGTTCAATTTCACGTTCGATTACAGGAATCCGAAGGGATACGGCATGAACCTTATCGGCAACCTTGGAAGCGGGTTACCTTTTACACCTACCGATGTTCGCGGACTCAATCTGGCAGATAGCAACAGCGGCCGGATGCCTTCCACAGCCGTGGTGGACATGAAAGCATACAGGGATTTTCGATTCGACAGGATCACGGCGCGCCTGTTCCTGGATGTGAGAAACGTTCTCAATAAACGGAATATTCTGAATGTCTTCAACAATTCGGGTAAGCCCGATGAGAGCTTGAACCCGAACTCTTCGGCCGCCTGGGAGGATAGACCCCAGTACTTCGGTTCGCCGAGACACATTGAAGCTGGTATCAGCCTGATGTTCGATTGAGGCTCAGGATGAAATTGCGATCCCGTCGCCTTGTGAATCTTCCTGTCTGGGTACTTATCTCAGCCTCTATCGCTCTTGGCCAGACAGACGGGCTGAGCAAACGCGACTACTATAATACCCGCGTCGCTCCGGTGAAGAAACGCCCTTCTCTCTTGAGGATTTTCGGTTTTGAAGACAGAAAACGGAGCGTTCTGGATATTGGCAACCTGGTGGTGAGGTTTTCCAATGCGGCAACGCTGGGTTACGACCGGTGGGGATTGAACCACGAATTCCCCTCGGGCAGTATGGCAAAGGCTCAATGCTGCACCTATTACTGGACCCTGTCCCCCATAGTCGGGGGACTCGTGAAGGGCCAGCCATCGGTGGCTACGGGTGTACGCGGGAGTTTGCGGGATAGCGAAGAGGAGTGGGAACCTCTGCCGGGATACGACGCTGGAATCGTCGATGATCAGTCGAACATCGGCATTGCCTTCAGCGACAAGCCGGGATCATGGCCGGATGCATGGCCCATTGAAACCGATCCCACGGGAACCTACACCGACCCCGTTACAGGTTTGAGCTGGCCGGGAATAGAGGCCCCACTCGATCTCGATCACCCCGAAGGTTCGGGACTGCGGTTTCCCGGTGTGTTGGATGGTCTGGTTGCCGGCAAGCGAGAGGCCTATTTTGTTGTCACCGATAACGATCCCCTAGAGGGGAACACCCTCGAAAGTAACGGCGTGGGACCGCTGAACATTCGGGTGGACATGTGGGCACTTCAATATGACGACAACCTGAATCAGGATTTTGTTATCTGGTGGGAACGATTCACCAACGTAGGTCCCGATACGCTCCGGGAAGTTTTCGTGGGCCTTAACGGAGATCCCGACACGCCGGAACAGGGTGGTGCTGAGTGGACAGACGATTATTCAGTTTTTATTGAACGGGGGGATCCCCTCATGTTTGAAAAGATTGGTGTTGCTGATCAGCCCCTTCTGTGGGATCTGGCGATTATCTACGATGGCGATGATCAATCAGAAGGATTTATCTCCTCGGGAGTCGGTTGGAATGGACTCAAGGCTCTGAAGACGCCTTACTCACAAACAGCGGATGGTCTTGATAACGATGGTGACGGGGAGGTGGATGAAGGATTTGATGGTGTGGACAACGACGCCGATGGCGATATCGACGAAGAGGATGAACAGGAAGAATTGGGAGTGACCAACTATTTCGCCTTTCCCTATGATCTAGATGCTCAGAGTGACAATGAGGCCTATTATATACACATCCGTGGAGGCTTTGGCAAGGAAGATCCCGGCACAACGGGATATCAGGAAGCTCCCCACACCGACGATACGGAGCAAAAACCCTATGCTTACGGTCCCGATGTTACTGTTGTGATGACCTCAGGACCTATCACGCTGGCGCCGGGAGAGAGCGTTGATTTTGTTTTTGCGGATATTCTTGGTGTGAATGAGACGGACCTGTTGAATAACGCCCTGACGGCCCAACTCCTCTTCGATGCTGCGTTCAAGGCACCTGCACCTCCAGATGAGCCCGTCGTTAACGGTGTGGCCGGAGATGGAGAGATTACCCTCTACTGGGATACCTATCCGAGTGAATACAGCGTTGATCCCTTCACAGGCAATAATGCGTTTGAAGGATACCGGATTTATAAGTCCACCGACAGGGGTGCAACCTGGGGTGATCCCATAACGGATGGAAAAGGGAATACCGTTTTTTATAAACCTGAAGCCATATATGACCTTGAGGATGACTGGTCAGGCGTCATCGCCTATGGGAGCCCCGCGGCCTATTACGATCTTGGCAACAACTCCAGCCTCCAATACAGCTACACTGACCAGAACGTGATTAACGGTTTGGAATACTGGTATGCTGTCTCAGCGTTCGATCACACAGATGGCATTATCCCTCCCCTGGAAAACCCACCCAAGAAATCGAGAAGCGATGCTGCGGCCTCGGGAAACAATACGGTCATTCTGATTCCCGAATCGAGACCAACTGATTTTGACGCCGGGATGATCGAAGTGAAGCAACTCACAGGGCGGTCCACCGCAGATGTCCACTACACCATCTATGATGCCGCACGGTTGGATGGCTACAATTACTCCATTACCATCAATGACGATTTTGACGACACCGATGACACCACAAAAAGCTACTCCGTACTGAATGAGAACCTGTTCACTGTGACCAGACAAATTGCCGTGACGGGGACAGGTTTGCCTCATCGAAATATTTTGGAAAGCTCGGTTGTGGTGACGGATCCGGATGATGGCGAATACCAAGAGGGAGTGGATTTTACGGTGGATACGGAAGAAGGCGAAATCTTCTCCACTGAGGAAGGCGCCCTGGCCAAACTGAAAGAGGTTTCGTTTGCCGTCTCCTATAAATACTATCCTATTTTTGAAAGCACCCTCCTGTCAGGTGAGACATACAATCCCAGTTTTGAAGGGATGCGGTTCATGGTCACTGATCAGGAAGATGTGCTTCAGGATGACGAATCAACGTACTGGTCCAATCCGCAGAACGAAGATTCTGTGGCTACCACCAACTGGAACGTGGTCGCCAGCCCAATTTCGACCCCCGGGAATCCCGATGATTATGAGATCCGTTTCGAAGGCAGTACGCCACTCGTCGCTCCACAAGGCGCTGAAATACCTCTGGAACTGTGGAACGTTTCAGCAACCCCAGACACCTTTCGGTTTGACCAGCTCATTGTGTCTCCTACTCCGGTGGGCGGGGTGATCACCAGCGGTACGGAAATCAGGATCATTGAAGTGCCAAACGGGGAAACGACGCCAGCTATCACGTGGGGATTTACCCTCATGGCTCCGGACCCGGTCGCTGAATCTTCCGACATTTCAGTCACCGTCCTCTGCGATACCACCCAGCCCGGAAATGGAATCTATGATGAGGGTGAACATTTCACTGATCTGGACAGCGATACTACGTGGGATGAAGGAGAACCTTTTGTGGACTGCTACTTTGACTCGGTTTTTGCCGTATCAGAGCTGAATGCGGGGATTTCCGCCATGATCCCGAGACTTGCCGACAGTGTGGCGGCATACTGTGACTCCCCTGACATCGATACAACAATCACCGATACCGTAGTGGATGTTTTTCAGTACGACCTTGAGACATTCACGTTTGACACTATTCCGGGACTTAGAATGACCGCAAACGTGTCGGCTCTCTGCGACACTTCAATTGATCCTGAAACTGGCGACAGAGTGCTCGTAGGCACCACCAAGCCCCTCTCCGTGGATGACAGTTATCTGATTCAATCTTCCGCCTCTCAATCCGTCCTGAACACGCAAGGCCAACTCGAAGAGGTGAAGGTTGTGCCGAATCCCTACGTGGTCACCTCGGTCTACGAAACGAACATCGAAACGAAGGAAGTCCAGTTTCATTACCTGCCAGAGAGATGCACTATTCGCATCTTCACCCTGGCGGGTGAACTTCTAAAGGTAATTGAACACAAGGAGGGGAGCGAGGGTTGGCGCGGGCCCAGCATTGAGGCCTGGAACTTGAGAACATACAACAACCAGGAGGTGGCATTCGGGATCTACATTTTCAACGTGGAGGCCGAAGGTGTCGATAGCAGTGGAAATCCGAAAACGTTCAGCGAAGTTGGCAAGCTTGCCATTATTCGGTAAATGATGTTATGAAAAAGATAACAAGAACGGTCTTTGTCCTGGCCCTTTCCAATCTTCTCTTTGCCGTGAATGACAATGTGGGCACCTCCGTGGCCCACTTCCTGAAAATCGGGGTGGGTGCTCGAGCGGAAGCAATGGCCGGTGCCTTCACCGCACAGGTGACGGACGTGAGTGCACTTTACTGGAACCCTGCCGGACTCGTCGCACTGAAGGGTCCCGAGGTTATGTTCCATCGGACACAGTGGATTGCCGGTATTGACCACCTTTTCGTTGGAATCGGGTGGCCCATCAGCCCCCGATTCGGTTCACTAGGCTTGAGCATTCTCTCCCTTACCATGAATGACCTGGATGAAACCACGGAACAGCAGCCAGATGGTACGGGTCGAAAATTCCCCGCCGGCGACTTTCAGGCCGGTGCGGCCTACGCGAAACGAATTTCAGACCGCTTCGGCGTCGGGATTCACGCGAAATTCATTCAGGAAACTATCTCTTTTTCCCAGGCAAGGGCTTTTGCTGTCGATGTGGGGACTCGGTACAGGACAGATTTTCTGGGACTAACGGTGGGCATGGCCATCACCAACTTCGGTTCCGAAATGACCATGCGCGGTGCCGATCTCATCTACAAGAAAACCGACATATTCCCCGATGTGGGCTCAAATCCCAATGTGAACACCCTTCTGGAAGCCAGATCGTGGCCCCTGCCCACCGCCGTGAGAATCGGAATCTCATTACAACCCATGGGACCGGGGGGGGTGTTCCAGACACGTGATCTATCCTTGACCATGAATATCGACTATTTCGACCCCCGCGATTTCAGACCTCACTACAACATGGGATTTGAGGTAGCCGCCTATGATATGCTGTATTTCAGGGCAGGACTCGTGAACAGATTTGCGGCGAATCTTGCTTATGACGAGGGACAAGGAGTAACCACGTTAACGGAGCCGACCTCGTTTCTGGGGGATTACGAACAGCTCTTTACTTTCGGTGGGGGTGTTGAGTACAAGATTCCATTTACCAATACCATTTTCTCCGTTGATTACGCCTACTCGCAGATGTCCTTCTTCTCCGGCGTGGAACGGTTCACTTTCTCGTTTAAGTTCTAACCAGCCCTCCACGGACAGCACGTTTCTTTCTCGCATCGTCCCACGGTTCCCCACAAGATCTTGACATCTCCGTCCTTTCTCGCCTGTCCCACTTCGTTTGTGGCGGGCAGGTGTCGCGTAAGAAAGAAACGGCCTTAAAACAAGCTGACGATAAGGGGTTGGCAGAGCCGTGGATCAAGATGAATTACTGTCCGAGTCCTCCCGACGTGTCGGGGGGAGGAGTTTAATTCATCCCCACGGCGATAACCAACACCAGTGAGCTTGTTTTTCAGCCGGAGTTCTTTTCGTACTTTTCTTGCGACCAAGAAAAGTACAAGAAAAACAGCCAGATCATTCTCAGTCGGAGCTTCTCTTGGTATCCCGATTAAATCGGGAAGAAGTACGAAAAAAGACTACCTATTCTTCTCCTTTCTTGAGATGAACAGAAGAATCAAGAACAAAAAGGGCGACTAAAAGCCGCCCTTTTTTCGTTACTTGTTAGGTTATTTCTATATCTTATTCTTCCTCCAGCCCCCGTTTCACCTCTTCCTTCGTTTCTTCTCTAGTCCGGCGACGATCGTATTGCTTCTGCGACTCTTCCACCCTTTCTGGCGGTATGGGATGCGTCGACTGACGGAGTGAGCGTTTCTTCCGTCTTGCTGGCACCTTGTCACCCATAGTTACCGGAGTAG
>JAZGBI010000112.1 GCA_036476315.1 Candidatus Neomarinimicrobiota bacterium
ATGCTTGGACTTCTTATTGGTGGTTGTGCAGTACAACCCAAGTTATCGCCGATGCAAAAACGGGAAATCACTACAAGAATAATTGATGGAGGCTATGAAAGTGTCTATCGGGCAATTCTAACGGTCATACAAGATCAGGGCTACATTATAAAAAATACTGATATGAATACTGGTCTTATCAACGCGACGATTGACAGGCAAGTGACGACGGGCTCTCAAGTTGCTCAAGCGGTATTTCTTGGTTATGTTGCTGACAAAGGAAGTGAGCTGGATGCTTCGTTCATGGTTAACACAATAAGTGATTTGAAGACGGAAGTTAGACTCAATATTCAGGAAGCTCAGTATGGTCAGACAAGTAAATGGAGCGGGTCTGGCAAACAAACCGTCAAGCAAATCTATGATGTTGAAATTTATAACAGCTTGTTCAATGATATTCAAACCGAGGTAAAGCGAAGAGAGGCGATAAAGGGTTAGGACTCCAGTTGGTCAGGATATACCAGGGACGAACTGAAAGGACATCAGCGACAGTCATCCCAACAGGAATGATTTGAATCAGTAATCGTCCGGCCTTCATAATGATTATTTCTTGATGTCCCTGCATCCGCAGGGATCTTGCCCTGCAAAACCTCCGTCACTGTGTAGATTCAATGGATGGAGGCGGGTTTTCAGCAAACGATTCATCTGAAGCTTGACTCTTTTGAATTTGGTCAACTGTCCAATGAGGAACGTCAGGGACTGCGAATGCAGATACGGAAAGTGCAGCAGGAATAAGACGAAATATTTTCATTTTGATGATTAAGAATAGTTATATTCAATGATTAGTGGCGGAATGCAAATTCAAGGAGGGTGAAGAGCTATGAATTGTGTCAAATTAGTGCTTGTTTCATTAATGGCAACCGTTTCCTCTGCTCAACTTCGAGTTAGTGCGGATGTGACTGGCACACATGAAGTAAAAGTGTTGGGTATCAAGGCTGATAATGATGCCGGGCTTGGGATTACGATCGGATACGACCACGTTCTTGGTGGGACAGGATCAATTGAATATGGTGCGGGTGCTGAATATCAGTTGAACAGAGAGAACAAAGTGGAAGATGCCGATGGCGGAAAGTTTGGATTCACCAGTCCCTACGGTTTCCTGAGGTATGCCCTGAGTGAGCAATTATATGGAGTTGCCCGCATCGGATATGCTCTGCTTTTCAGTGGAGATGATACCTATACAGGTGACGAGATTGATCTTAAGGGTGGTCTGATGTACGGTGTTGGCGGAGGATTCAAATTGAATGATCAGCTGTCAGTTGAGGGTGGTTATTACTCCAATGCGGGAACTGGTGAATTGAGCGAAGAGGGATTAACATTGGACCTCGAGGTGGTGTATACACGGGTCAACGTTGGTGTCAATTATACTTTCTAGATTATCAGGCGTCAAGTCTATTCCCTTTTGAAAGCCTGACCTACCCAGCCGACTGTAACCATTTGTAGAGTCAGAACCCCGAGCGGAGAATAGTGAGGAGCCGCCAAGCTCCTCCCTATTCTGTCAAGTTATTTTCCCGTGAATCATAATGGGGAAAGAACGGTCTCTCCACCCACGAGGCAGGAGGGTTATTGTCTCTTGCCTGAGGCCAGAAGCAACGTGAATGGGCTGCACTCAAACCTTTCGCACCTAACCCATAACAAAGTTTCGCGGTCGCCTTAATTGGACTAGTACCGCAAGTTACATTAGCGATCCGTAATACTTGGGATCCATTGGGCATGTGTGAGATTCGGTCAACCATGTTTATCGGAGTCAAATAGTACCAGATTATGGACACGGTTTGTATGGACACATAGGGGCCTCAGACCAGGAGTGATCGTCGGTAAGGTGCACTGAAGGCGCCGCCCTTACAAGGCGGAGGTCACTGGTTCGTATTCCTCGTTCCGTCTGGAGTTACAATCCTCTTGACTAACCAATCGTGGCTGTAAAACGGGGCAGACTAGAGGAGACCTCTGCCTCGAGATAGTCGATTTTTTCAAGAACTCCCCCTGAGTCCTAAACCTCCGGCTAGGCAGACCTGAACAAAGCAACTTGTCGCCGATGAGGTGGAAAGTCTCAGGTCCATTGCGTATCCGGATAACCGGTATCCCCAGAATCGTACTGGTGCGGTAAGATAGATCACCTGGTAAGACTTCTCCGTAGGCCCCCTCGTATTTCGGTAGTCAACACGCTGGCGGTCTTCAGAATATCGGGAAGGGTGCTTTTGCCGTCTTTCGGGCCAAATTGCAGCCTAATCGCAATCCCCCACCAACGTTCCCGCGGAAAGCACCGCCCTCTTGAGATGGTGGTCACGATTTCGATTTTCCGCAAAAGGATAAATCTGGGACCGTTGGAAGAACAGTTAGTTGTTTCAGGGCGTGGAGGAGACTATTGGGGGGAGCGGCTTCATTTCAATAGCAGCATCTTATGACTCTTTGAATATGAACTGCCATGCGCCGCTTCGGCATGAATGTGGTAAAAGTAAACTCCCGAAGAGACGGGCCCCCCAGTTCTATCCTTCCCATCCCAGAGGATAGAATGATAACCTGCGATCTTGCGATCGTTGACAAGAGTCCTTACCTCACGGCCAAGGATGTCATAAATCACAAGAATCACCCTGGAATCTTCGGTCAGATCATACAAAATGGTCGTGTAAGGATTGAACGGATTGGGATAGTTCTGATGTGAGGCAAATTCCTCAGGGATTGGTCTTAAGTCAATCTCTTTTGTACCCATGCTTACCATGGTCCTGTTATCTGAATAGAAAACATAGCTCACTGTGATGGTGGAATTTTCTCTGGTATAATATTTTGTATCAAACACGATATGTTTCTTATCAACATCGGTGAGATAGCCAAAGTCCACCAACACCTGACCTGATTCCTCGTCTTTCTTGCTAATAAGAATCCTTTCGGCTGTCCTATTATCCAAAACATTGATATTGGCACTGGATGTCTGATATTGCAAAATGAGCTCTCCTGCTGAAGCTTCTTCTGGTATCAAAACAATAACATTCTGGGCTGATTGTCTGAGTTGAAGATCAATTCCAATATTGGAGTATGAGCGTGCCAGAAAGGACGTGTTACTATGAGACCAGTTCCACATGCGGGTGAACACCATCACATCCCGGAGATCATACTTTGCGTCGGGCTCAAGGACGAAGTGAGGTATTTCGCCAGTGACGGGCCCCAGTTCAAGGGAGAAGTTTTTAGTCTTCCATCCATCAACAAAGACAGACAAGTCGCTGACGTCAACTCTCAGGTCGCCTGTGTAATCCGCCAACAGTGCCGTCGGAAAACTGTGTGTCATCTCATTGGATACCTGTCCACTTAAGTCAGCCACATTTTTAAGAGAGACCTGAATGGTATCCAGGCTGGCGAGTGGACTCTGAAATATGACGATCAAACTATCAGCGGATTGGAACTCATCATATTGAAGGGTGAACTCCAGGAAGGATAGTAAGCTCAGTTCATAGTGGCTAATGGTTTCTGAAAACTTGAGTGTGATCTGGAGGTCGCCAATCAAGGGCAAATATGACCCCGAATCAGGCGTAGCCTCAACCACAGACGGTGGACCTGGATAAACATCAACGGTGAACCCATCACTGGATACCGCGTCGGAAACGTTCCCAGCCAGATCAATGGCTCTCACGGAACAGTAGTAGGTGGAACCGTGCTCAAGGCTCAATCCCGTTTGGGCAAATGAACTTCCAGACCCCGCATCCGTGAAGTCCATGACATCCGTTCCACCCGGTGTTGAGCCAATGGCGACTTCATAACGGCTGATGCCACTCTGGCCATCATCAAACCCGCCCCAGTTACAAGACACCAAATTAGCTGAACCTGAATATTCAATATCGCCACTGGTCCCATCGTTCACAATACCGCCCGTTGGGGCTGTTACATCAACTTGAACGCCATCACTACTGGCCACCTCCGAAACATTTGCAGCCATATCGTAGGCTTTCACATTGGCATAATAAATAACTCCCTCGGAAAGACTAAGGTCTTCCGCAGTAGCACTGGAGTCGGTGCCGTTATCCGTCCAGGCCACCACATCTGAATCACCAGGAATAGAACTAATAGCCCACTCGTAAAAAGCAATCTCACTTCCCGCATCCCTGAAGCCAACCCAGTTGGCATCAATCGTAGTGGCGGAAGCCTGAAAATCAACATCGGCATCGGATCCGTCGTTCACCGTCCCAGCTGTGGGATGAGTCGCATCATAGATTATGCTAAACTGAATTGCGGCCGTATTATTGTTGCTCGCTGCGTCCTGAGCTACATTTTCCCCGATGTTTATCGTCACAATACCATCTCCGGAAGGGATCACATCAAAGGTGTAGGTGGTGCCAGAACCCGAAAAATCAATCAAAACCCCACTTCCCACTGTTACATCACTTACTTCAAATCCAGTCACTGCGACACTGAATGCTACTGTAATGGGAATGGGAGACGTATTTGTGGCAAAAGATACACTTGATGAAATCGACACCGTCGGCGCAGATGCATTTACCGTCACCCCGTCAGATGACCCCACCGAACTCACGTTGCCTGCCGCATCTTTCGCACGAACCGAGACGTAGCAGGTCGTTCCATCAGTGAGGGAGAGTGTGGAATTGGAGGCCATGGTGACATTCCCAACTTCGGTCCAATTCTGCACATCTGTGCCACCCAAAGTCGTCCCTATAGCCCACTCATATGAAGCAATTCCGCTTCCCGCATCATTAAACCCACTCCAGTTCGCCTCAACGGTCGTTGTGGAAGCCTGAGCATCAGTATCGGCCCCGGATCCATCGTTCACCGTCCCAGCGGTGGGGGCTGTGACATCGTAGATGATACTGAACTGTGATGCTGTCGCATTCCCATTTCCGGCAGCATCTTGAGCCACATTCGCACCAATGTCTACGGTGACCGTTCCCTCCTGTGAGGGCGCTACACCCAGGACGTACGTCGTACCGGAACCGGAAGAACTGCTTACTGTTGCGTTCACAACCGTCACGTCGCTCGCCTCAAATCCTGTCACCGCCTCGTTGAACGTGACCGTGATGGGAATGGTGGACGTATTGGTGGCAGACCCCGCGGTTGAAGAAATCGTGACCGTCGGCCCTGTGGCGTCTATAGTTACCCCATCACTGGCAGCTGCATCACTCACGTTTCCTGCCCCATCCTTCGCTCGAACCACTGCGTAATAGGTCTGTTCCTCCGTTAACGTAAGTGAGGAATTCGTCGCACTTGTCACATTTCCCACGCCTGTCCAGTTCTGAACACCTGTACCTCCCGACGTGGTTCCAATGGCCCAGTCATACGAAACCACGCCCACCTCATCTGTGAAGCCACTCCAGTTGGCGGCAATCATAGTAAAAGAATTCTGGTAGTCCACATCGTTGCCAGTACCATCATTGACCACTGCGATGGTTGATGAAGGTGGTGTGTTGTCCGCTACTGACGAGGTGGTGAAATTCCACGTGGTTTTATCTGAAATACCAGCAAACTCATTATCGGCCAGATCACGGAATGCCGTTGCATCGATCAACACATAATATTCCGTATTGCTTTCAAAATTGCTTCCTGGATCAACCGTCACCACCACTGTCGAAACCGTGACCTTGCTCCCGGTGACATCCACAACTTCGAAGTTTGTATCGTCAAAACCTTTCTTAATGGTGACATTCCCTGTTCCAACTGTAATGATGTCACTGAACTCTATGACAAGTATCGCATTAGTGGTTACGTCCATTGTTCCATCTGCTGGCGATTGGGAGGCCACGGTAGGGGCTGTGCTATCATAGGTAACGGTGAATTGTGTCGCTGCTATATTCCCATTGCCAGCTGCATCGGTAGCCACATCTGTACCCACATTCACCGTCATGGTTCCAGCTGCAGATGGCGTTACCGTGAATGAATAAGAACTGCCAGAGCCGCTGAAACTTCCGTTTGTGACAGTTCCATTAGTAATGGTCACATCACTGGATATAAATCCCGTCACATCCTCACTAAAGGCCACCGTGATGGGGACGGGCGATGTATTAGTTGGAGAACTGGCCGATGAAGAAATGGTAACAGCGGGAGATGTAGTATCATAGGTAATGCCGAACTGACTGGCCGCGGTGTTGCCGTTCCCTGCGGCGTCAGCGGCCACGTTGGTACCAATGTTTACTGTGACTGTCCCATCCGCGACGGGAGTCATCGTAAAGGAATAGGAGCTGCCGGAACCGGAAAAACTGCCGGTGCTAATACTCCCATTGGTGAGGGAAACATCACCGGCTGCAAATCCTGTGACACTCTCACTGAAGGTCACAGTCACAGAGATCGGCGAGCTGCTAGTAGGGGAAGTTGCGGTTGATGAAATTGTTGTGGTGGGAGCTGTTGCATCATAGGTAACACTGAATTGTGTCGCCGCCGCATTGCCGTTACCCGCTGCGTCCTCGGCGGCATTCGCTGGGACGTCAACAGTCACCACTCCGTCTGTCGTGGGAGTCATATCGAATCTGTAGATCGACCCGGATCCGGAAAAATTGCTCACGGAACCATTGCCTACGGTTACATCTGTGTAGGAAAAACCGGTCACGCTTTCGCTGAAAGTTACTGTGACAGGAATGGGTGAGACATTGGTGGGAGAACTTTCACTGGATGAAATTGATACTGTCGGAGCATTGACATCCGCCGTCGTAAAGCTCCATGATGTGGTAGCGCTAATGCCAGCAAAGCTGTTGCCAACTTGATCGTCAAAGGCAGTTGCATCGATGAGAACATAATACTCCGTTTCACCGGCGAATGTGCCTGCTGGGTTGATGGTTATGGTGGCGCCACCTGAACCCGTTATCTTGGCGGAGGTCACATCTACCGACTCGAATAGGGTGTTATCTGAAGTTTTCTTGATAGAAATGCTCCCTGATTTTGCATCCACGTTTTCAGTGAAAGTGATGATCAAGTTGGCATCAATAGCCACACCCGTCGCATTATCAAGAGGGCTGAAAGAAGATACCGTGGGGCCTGTGGTATCCCAGATAAAGGTTAAGTCGTCGGTATTGCTATTCCCGGCATTATCTGTCACTGTCAACCGAATGGTGAATGTACCGTCAGTATCCGAGGAAATAGTTGTGGTGGAAGCGTTGGCCGTGCCAAACGTAATGGTCCCGGTTCCCGATACTTTACTCCAGGCATAACTGGCAATGCCGGAAGTGGCATCCGTTGAACCAGTCCCGTCCAAAGTGACCTGACTGTTGGTGGTGACGTCCGACCCTGCATTCACCACCGGAGCCGTTCCGTCATAGGTGATACTAAACTGGCTAGCGGCCGTGTTTCCGTTGCCTTCCGCATCGGTGGCCACGTTGGCTGCAATATCGACCTTTACCACTCCGTCGGCGGAGGGAGTCACCGTAAAGGAATAGGAACTCCCTGAACCAGAAAAGCTTCCTGATGTGATTGTACCGTTGGTTAAGGAGACGTCACCGGCAGTAAATCCCGTCACACTTTCGCTGAGGGTGACCGTGATGGGGATGGGAGACGTTTTTGTTGGAGAACTTGCCGTTGACGAAATGGTGACTGTGGGATGTGCAGCCTCAGCTATAGAAAACCAACTTTCATGACCCTCCACCTGATCTGTCGTTCCATCAGCCTGCATATCGTACGCAGTGACTGCAATTGTATCCGTAGTTGAGACGCCGGAGAGAGTGTAACTAGTTACATTACCGACATCGACGAAATTAGAAAAAGAATACCCTGTAGGATTACCATAGTAAATCTTGTATCCCGCCCTATCCCCTTCAGGATTTGCATTCCAGGTAAGCTGTACCCCGCCCGCGGCAGTTTGCTTTACAACCTGTGATGGTGGCGAGATGGGGGCCGTGGTGTCTGGAGCATTTAAGAATGGCAAATAATCCACAAATGCAATTGTATTGTCATCGTTCCAATCATGGATCTTGGATTGAATTTCAGACTCATTGTTTGTTCCCCACCAGTTGTTCTCAGCGTTTATCGTTACAGAGTTCCAAGCTGAAGCACGAATTGTGATCGACTTGCTAACGATATTATTATTGTTCATGGTGGCACCAGGAGAACTGCGACTGCCGGATTCGACTGCGGTGTTAGCCCCATCGTAGATAATAGTATTATTACGGTACACGTTTCCCGCGGTACCTACATTAGTACCTACATACAAGGCGTGGGTTCCATCTTCAGCTTGAATCAAATTATTGTGAATACTGCCGCCAAACCATGTGCTTATACAACCTGCCTCTTTGTCGGAACTGATTATGACGTTATCGTAAATCTCCGGGAGGGCGCCCAACGTCAGTCTGATGCTGGCACTGCCTCCACTCATCCCTCCTGTATTTCCTCCGAAGTTATACAAGAAGATATTCCGAGATATGAGTACGGTTTCTTGTAGTTCTAGATACAGATAGATTCCCCCCGCGTCTGGGCCCCCTGCTCCGTTCGATAATACCACATTATTCTTTAGACTAATAGGACCAGACTGTACAGGATTAACGGGGCCCCCGAGAATTCCCCATTTCTTGTTTTTTGCTATTTTGCTGTTCGTGATTGTGAGCGGGTAGCGTGGCGAAGCGCCAAAGTAGTTTCCTAGGCGGATCCCGATATCGTTTAGTTCAATTGTTGAATTGTTGATATAGGGTGAGTTTGTATTCAGATCCAATCCAACGGAGGCGTAGGTAATCTTGCTGTGTTCCACAATACACCCGCCCGAATAGTTGCCGTTGGCATCGAATGTTGCCACTGAACTTGTACTGGCGAAAACCAAGCCGGTCCAATCTCCGGTCTCAGGAGCAGATGAATTTGAAGTGAAAATGATCGGATTGGTGCTTGTTCCTCGACTAACTAAGGTTCCGTTGACTTGCAGAGATGTTGAAGGCTCGAACTTTATGGTTACTCCGGGCTCAATGGTGAGGGTTACCCCACTGCTTACTAACACGCTCGCAGTGCAAATGTATGGACTGTTCGACGAGGTCCAAGTGGTATTACTATTAATTACGCCACCTACATTTGTCTGGCCATGTATGTCCACAATCACGAAAAGATAAGCTGTAATGAGAAAAAGTTTAGTTCGCACTGATCACTCCATTGACAAAGCCCTTGATCTCCATTGGGGCGTCATCAGGATTCACCAGCTCGCACTCTGACGTATACTGGAGTATAGACTTACCAGGAGCTGTCGTACTAAACACCAAAAAGGCCAAGTTACCCGTCCCAGAGGCAGAAATGCTGTCCGTTCCGAGGAATGAAGTGTAAATGTCTACGGTTCCTGAGCCG